>NC_009441.1:0-304843 GCF_000016645.1 Flavobacterium johnsoniae UW101 | reverse complement strand
GTCGCAGTTTTTAGTCACAGTCAAAAACTGAAAACTGCAACCGAAAACTGAATACTTTTTTTAAAACTCTAATTTTTTCTTACGAAGTTCGAAGTTTTGCCCAAGATAAACACGGCGGACCATTTCATCTTCTACTAATTCTTCTGGAACTCCCGCTTTCAGAATTCCTCCCTCAAACATCAGGTACGTTTTATCTGTAATTGCTAAAGTTTCCTGAACGTTGTGATCGGTAATAAGAATTCCAATATTTTTATTTTTTAGCTGCGCTACAATTCTCTGAATATCTTCAACTGCAACCGGGTCAACTCCGGCAAAAGGTTCATCCAATAAAATAAACTTTGGGTCAGTTGCCAGGGCGCGTGCAATTTCGGTACGACGGCGCTCACCTCCAGAAAGTAAATCGCCTCGGTTGGTACGAATATGTTCTAAGCTGAATTCTTCAATTAAACTTTCCATTTTAGCGATTTGAGCTTCTTTAGAAAGTTTCGTTAATTGTAAAACGCTTAGAATATTATCTTCAATACTTAGTTTTCTAAAAACAGAAGCTTCTTGTGCCAGATAACCAATTCCTTGCTGTGCACGTTTGTACATAGGATAATCGGTAATATTTAAGTCATCAAGATAAATGTTTCCCTGATTTGGTTTTACCAATCCCACAATCATGTAAAATGAAGTTGTTTTTCCGGCGCCATTTGGGCCTAAAAGTCCAACGATTTCTCCTTGGTTTACTTCAACAGAAATTCCTTTTACAACACTACGTCCTTTATAGGTTTTGATTAAATTATCGGCTCTTAGCTTCATTTTTTTTAATTAGATAATATCTTAATTAGATAATGTGTCAATTTGATAATGAGATAATTATTATCTCTGTTGGCAAAATAAGATAAAATAAATTAATCAATTAAACGAATTAACATATCATATGAAAATTATCCAATTGACTAATTATCTCATTCTCTAATTATTTTCCCGCTTCTTCTAAAGCTTCCCAAAATTCGTAAGCTCTTCTTAAATGCGGAATTACGATTGTTCCTCCAACAAGAGTTGCGATTCCCATTGCTTCCATCATTTCTTCTTTAGAAATGCCTTCTTTATAACTTGTTTCTAAATGGTATTTTACGCAGTCATCACATCGTAAAACTGCCGAAGCCACTAAGCCTAAAAGTTCTTTTGTTTTTACATCTAGAGCTCCCGGTGCATACGCATTGGTATCAAGATTAAAAATTCGCTTTACAATTTTATTATTGTCAGCTAATAATTTTTCGTTCATTTTAGAACGATAGTCGTTAAATTCTTGAACTAAATCAGACATTTTCTTTTAATTTATTTTTATAGACAACCTTCGAAATCCAAATACTGATTTCGTAGATAATTAACATTGGAATTGCTACAATAGTCTGGCTCACAACATCTGGAGGTGTTACAATTGCAGCGATTATTAGAATGATAACAACAGCGTATTTCCAATATTTTCTTAAGAATTGAGGAGTAACTAATCCTAATTTGGTTAAGAAATAAATGATAATAGGCAGTTCAAAAAACAATCCGCTTGCCAAAATACTCGTTTTTACCATTCCCATATAAGAGTCTAAAGTAAACTGATTTACAACGACATCACTGATTGAGAAAGTAGCAACGAAATTTACAGACATTGGGATTACAACATAATATCCGAATACTACTCCTAAAAAGAAAAGTAAAGATGAAGTAAAGATGAAAATCTTAGCATGCTTTCTTTCTTTTTCATAAAGAGCCGGACTGATAAATTTCCAAAGTTCCCATAAAATATAAGGGAAACTTAAAATGAAACCGGCCAAAAGACACATCCATACAAAAATGTTTACCTGACCTTCCATTTCGGTGTTTTGAATAATAAAATTCAGTTCAGTAATACAGATGCTGTCTGCAAAACCTAATTGATGTGATAAATCACAAAACCATACATAAGTAAAAAATGTTGGTCGGGTTGGTCCCAAAATGATTTCATCAAATAAATAATCACTAATAAAATAAGTAACAAATGCCATAATGCATATTGCAATTGTACTTCTAACTAATAACCATCTTAGTTCTTCAAGATGATCAAGAAATGACATCTCGCCAAGGTTTTTCTTTGCCATTATACGATTCCTTCTTTTAAAATGTCATGTAAATGTAATACTCCTTTGTACTCGCCGTTGTCAGCTACGATAAGCTGTGTGATAGAAAAATCTTCTAAAATATTTAAAGCATCAACCGCCATAGTTTCTGATGAAACTACTTTTGGGTTTTTGCTCATTATGTCTTTTGCTGTTAAATCGGCAATAGTATCTACGTCATTTAGCATTCTTCGGATGTCTCCGTCGGTAATAATTCCCACAATTTTATCATTTTCGATAACAGCAGTTACGCCTAATCTTTTTTCTGAAATTTCAAAAATCACCTTTTTAACCGATGTGTCCGGAGTAACAGTTGGTTTTAATGAATGTTCGATCATGTCTTTTACACGAAGGAGTAATTTTTTTCCTAAAGCACCTCCCGGATGATAAACCGCAAAATCTTCTGGTTTAAAATCGCGCATTTCCATTAAGCAGACCGCAAGAGCGTCGCCCATTACAAGCTGTGCTGTAGTACTGTTTGTTGGTGCTAAATTTATTGGGCAGGCCTCTGTGTCAACTGTAGTATTTAAAACGAAATCAGAACCTTTTGCTAAAAAAGAAGTAGTGTTTCCAGTGATAGCGATAAGCGTATTTCCAAAGCGTTTTAAAAGCGGTACCAAAACTTTAATTTCAGGACTGTTTCCGCTTTTTGAAATGCAGATTATGATATCGTCATTTTGAATCATTCCTAAATCTCCATGAATTGCTTCTGCAGCGTGAAGGAACATAGAAGGTGTTCCGGTTGAGTTAAAAGTAGCGACCATTTTTTGAGCAATAATGGCGCTTTTTCCTATTCCGGTAACGATCAATCGGCCTTTAGTTTCGTAAATACGCTGGACAGCTTCGAAGAAATTTTCGTCCAGAAAATCAATTAGCTTTGTAATTGCTTCACTTTCAGAAAGTATGGTTTTTTTGGCGATTGCCAGTATATTTTCTTTTGAGATCAAAACAGAATATTTAAAATTTGTATGTATAAAAGAAAGTTGTATCTTTATGTGTTGCAAATTTATACAAAAATATCCATTTAAATAAAGAATGAATTCAAACGAAATTGAAATACACAAGGAATTAAAGAAGTATTTCGGCTTTAGCCAATTTAAAGGCTTGCAGGAGCAAGTCATTACGAGTATTTTAGGTAAAACGAATACTTTCGTAATTATGCCTACGGGCGGCGGTAAGTCTCTTTGTTATCAATTGCCCGCTTTAATTCAGGACGGAACAGCTATTGTTGTTTCTCCTTTGATTGCTTTGATGAAAAACCAGGTCGATGCAATTCGAAGCCTTTCTTCAGAAAACGGAATTGCACATGTGTTGAATTCCTCTCTTACCAAAACAGAAATTGCACAAGTAAAAAAAGATATTAGTTCTGGTTTAACCAAACTTTTATATGTTGCTCCCGAATCTTTAACAAAAGAAGAATATGTTGCTTTTTTACAAAGTGTGCCTATTTCTTTTGTTGCGATTGATGAAGCGCACTGTATTTCAGAATGGGGACATGATTTTAGGCCTGAGTACAGAAATCTTAGAACCATTATTAAGCAATTAGGAAAAGTACCTATTATTGGACTTACTGCAACTGCAACCCCAAAAGTTCAGGAAGATATTCTTAAAAATCTGGATATGTCTGATGCAAACACTTTTAAAGCATCATTTAACAGACCTAATTTATATTACGAAGTACGTACAAAAACAAAAAGTATAGAATCGGATATTATTCGGTTTATAAAACAACATAAAGGTAAATCTGGAATCATTTACTGTTTAAGCCGTAAAAAGGTAGAATCGATTGCCGAAGTGCTACAGGTAAACGGAATCAGCGCTGTTCCTTATCACGCAGGTTTAGATGCTAAAACCCGTGCAAAACATCAAGACATGTTTTTGATGGAAGATGTAGATGTGGTGGTAGCAACAATCGCCTTCGGAATGGGAATTGATAAACCAGACGTTCGTTTTGTAATTCACCACGATATTCCAAAATCATTAGAAAGTTACTATCAGGAAACGGGTCGTGCCGGTCGTGATGGAGGAGAAGGACACTGTTTGGCTTATTACTCCTATAAAGATGTAGAAAAGCTTGAGAAGTTCATGTCGGGAAAACCAGTTGCCGAACAGGAAATTGGTTTTGCTCTTTTGCAGGAAGTGGTGGCTTACGCCGAAACTTCGATGTCACGCCGAAAATTCCTTCTGCATTATTTTGGAGAAGAATTTGACAGCGAAACCGGAGAAGGTGCAGATATGGATGACAACGTTCGTAATCCGAAAAATAAAATTGAAGCCAAAGAACAAGTTGTAAAACTGCTTGAAATTGTTCGTGACACCAAACATATTTATAAGTCAAAAGAAATTGTATTTACATTAATTGGCCGTATAAATGCGGTAATTAAAGCGCATAAAACCGATACACAATCTTATTTTGGTTCAGGGTCAGACCATGACGAAAAATACTGGATGGCTTTGCTTAGACAAGTTTTAGTTACCGGATATTTATCTAAAGACATTGAAACATACGGAGTAATTAAAATTACTCAGGAAGGTTTAGACTTTATTAAAAAACCAGTTTCGTTTATGATGTCTGAAGATCATGAATACACAGAAGCTGATGACGAAACTATTGTAACCGGAGGAAAATCATCTGGTACTGCCGATGAGGTTTTAACCGGAATGCTTCGCGAACTTCGCAAAAAAGTTGCCAAAAAACTTGGAGTTCCTCCATTTGTAGTTTTTCAGGATCCTTCTCTTGAAGATATGGCTTTAAAATATCCAATTACTTTACAGGAATTATATAATATTCATGGTGTAGGTGAAGGAAAAGCTAAAAAATATGGAAGCGAATTCGTTGCCTTAATCAGCCGATATGTTGAAGACAATGATATCATTCGTCCTGATGATTTAGTAGTAAAATCTACCGGAGTAAATTCTGCCAATAAATTATACATTATTCAAAATATAGACAGAAAACTGCCATTGAGTGATATTGCTTCTGCAAAAGGATTAACGATGGATGCTTTAATAAAAGAAATGGAGCAAATCGTTTATTCTGGTACCAAATTAAATATCAAATACTGGCTTGATGATATTTTAGATGATGACCAGCAGGAAGAAATTCACGACTACTTCATGGAATCAGAATCTGATAAAATAGAAGATGCCTTAAAAGAATTTGATGGTGACTACGATATTGATGAATTGCGTTTAATGCGTATTAAGTTCATCAGCGAAGTCGCTAATTAAGAAGTTTACAGTCGCAGTTTACAGTCTCAGTAAACTGCGGCTTGAAATTTAGTCTCAGTGAAGAAACTGTAAACTGCGATCGAAAACTGTGACTTCAATCATCCTTCATAAACCTCCCCTCGATGCGGTTTTAATGCATCTCTTACCTGAATCATATTTTCATCAGTAACCACCATAAAAGCGGTTGCATGCATATCATTAAGAATTGAAAAGCCTGTAATATTTAAAGGTAATTTCTCAATTGCTATATATTCTTTAAGGTGTATTTCGTGATGTTCTGCCGTTTTTGCAGAAGCCGGACCGCGAAAATCCCAAATCAGTTTTATTTTTCTAGACATTATTTTATAGGTACAAAGGTTTATAGGTGCAAAGGTACAAAGGTTAGTTGAAAAAAGGTGCTGAGGTTCTGAGCGACTAAGATTCTAAGTTTTTTCTGTAGAGACGCACTGCAATGCATCTAACTGATTAAAAGAAATCTTTTTAATCATAATAATCTGTGGCCAAATTTTACACTAAACATAAAATCTCATTTCAAAATAGTACTTTTGCATCTTCTTTTCATAGAAAGAAAAGCTAATAGAATAAATAAGACACAATGCCAAGAGAACTTTTACTTCAGGTAACACCAGAAATTGCAGCAAACGAAATACTGCTTAAAGACTATTTATCTAAACAAATAAAAGTTTCTGCGCAGGAAATTCAGCATGTTTCAATTTTAAAACGCTCTATTGATGCGCGCCAAAAAGCGATTAAAATCAATTTAAAAGTTCTTATTTATTTAAAAGGTGAACCGTTTCAGGAAACTAAAATAGAACTTCCTATATATAAAGATGTTTCTTCTGCACAAGAAGTTATTGTCGTGGGTGCAGGTCCGGCCGGACTTTTTGCAGCTTTGCAATTAATAGAATTAGGTTTAAAACCAATTGTTCTTGAACGCGGAAAAGACGTTCGAGGTCGTCGTCGCGATCTAAAAGCTATAAACCGTGAACATATCGTTAACGAAGATTCTAATTATTGTTTTGGCGAAGGCGGAGCAGGAACGTATTCTGACGGTAAATTATATACCCGTTCTAAGAAACGCGGCGATGTCACTAGAATTTTAGAACTTTTGGTAGCTTTTGGAGCTTCAGAAGATATTTTAGTAGAAGCACATCCACACATCGGAACCAATAAACTTCCAAAAATTATCGAAGATATTCGAAACAAAATAATCGAATTTGGCGGTGAGGTTTTATTTGATACCAGAGTTACAGATATTTTGGTAAAGAATAATGAAGTTGAGGGAATCGTTACTCAAAATGGAGATAAAATCCATGCGAATAAATTGATTTTGGCAACAGGACATTCGGCGCGTGATATTTTTGAATTACTGGATAAAAAGAAAATTTTAATAGAAGCAAAACCTTTTGCTTTAGGCGTTCGTGCCGAACATTCTCAGGAATTAATAGACAGCATTCAATACAGTTGCGATTTCCGTGGGGAGCATCTGCCTCCGGCGCCATATTCTATTGTAAAGCAGGTAAACGGACGCGGTATGTATTCGTTTTGTATGTGTCCGGGAGGTGTAATTGCACCTTGTGCTACAAGTCCCGGCGAAGTAGTTACAAACGGCTGGTCGCCATCAAAACGTGATCAGAGTACTGCAAACTCTGGAATTGTTGTTGAATTAAAATTAGAAGATTTTAAACCTTTTGCCAAATTTGGAGCTTTAGCCGGAATGGAATTTCAAAAAAGCATCGAACAAAAAGCATGGCATTTGGCAGGGCAGACTCAAAAAGTTCCGGCACAAAGAATGGTCGATTTTACTCAAAATAAAGCTTCTGCTGATATTCCTAAAACCTCTTATGTTCCGGGAACTACTTCGGTAGAAATGGGGCAGGTTTTTCCGGGATTTTTATCACAGATTATGCGCGAAGGTTTTAGAGAATTTGGGAAATCAATGCGTGGTTATTTAACTAACGAGGCTATTTTGCATGCGCCTGAAAGCCGAACTTCATCACCAGTCAGAATTCCAAGAGATCCAATGACTTTAGAACATTTGCAGATAAAAGGTTTGTATCCTTGTGGAGAAGGAGCAGGTTATGCGGGCGGCATTATTTCGGCAGCAATTGACGGTGAAAAATGTGCTTTGATGATTGCTGAATCATTGAAATAATTCGTTGGCGGGGCTTTCGGGTTATTAAATTTTGTAATATATTTATTGCTATATTTTAATAATTATACGCCCAATGAAAAACTTCTTTTCTAATTTGTTTAATAGAAACAACGATCCAAAATCGATAATTTCTTTTGATGTTATTGATCCCATATATTCTTATTTGTATAACCAGCAGTCAAGTCTTGAATTTAAAGTAAAGCGCATTAAAGATAATGTTACGGTTAATTTATTTTATTTTCCCGGTTCATTAGATCACGAAGAAGGCAGGGCAGAAATCAAAAAAGCAGGTTTTAATAATTCGTATGAAGTTTTAAATGAGCTTTATAAGAAAATGAATATTGGGATTCTTTCTGATGAGCAGATTAAAGAAGGATTAGAATATGATTTTATACATATTCAGTTTTATTCAGAACCTACTTCTGATGAAAAAAAGTTCTTTAAACAATCCATTAAAAATTTCGTTATCTTTTTTTGCTGTACCAATAGTCTGGAAATAAACGATTTTAAAATTCTGTATTCAGGAACACATTTCTTCGATTATACAAAAGGTCTGCTGGAAAGTGAACTTTTAGATTTTAATAATCCAAAAAATGAAAGTCAGGTAATAGGAGTTAAAGATTTTAAATTGGTTTTACAAGGAATCTCCCAGTATTTAAATCTCGAAATTCCGGAAAGCGTTGAGCTTCCTTCTCAGGAAAATTTAATAGAAACCGAAGAAGTTAAGCTGGAAACTTTTGAAGAGTTTATAAACTTAGTTTCAAGAGGCAGTATTGAAGAAAAAGAACTAAAAAAACAATCCAAAAAGCTTTTCAAAAACTACCAAAAAGACACTGACGAATATCATGATATTGTCGAGGGGCATTTTGATTTTTTCGAAAGTATTGATGCCTGGAACAGCGACTGGAAATTTGACCCCGAAGATGCTGAATATTTTATTTCTAAAATGATTGGTGAAAATCTTAATTTCGAATATCCCGAAGAAACCTACAGCCACGATTTGTTTCCTTACATTCAATCGGCATTAGAAAAACGAGGTTTAGAATTAATGAGCTACAATACAAATGGAGATAATTATTTGTTTTTTGTTGCCAATAAAGAAGATGTTGGCAGGATTTTAGAATTGTCTGAAATTACTAAGATTGAGATTGATCAATTGTAGCTTTATTAGTCGCAACAAATTATTTTATAGAACCTTTGTCAAAGTTTAAACTTTGACAAAGGTATGAGAAGATTGCGCTGAAAATTGATCCTGAAAATTTATAACGACAATTAAGGAATTAAAATAATTTTCCCTGTACTTTTTCTGCTTTCCAAGAAATCATGTGCCAGTTTTCCTTCAGATAATTTAAATGATGTTGGTTCAGAAAGTTTGATCTTTCCTTCGATAATCCAATTAAATAATTGAGCTGCACGTTTAATTCGTTCTTCTTTTGAATTTAAATAACTCCATAAATCGCCTCCGGTTAAAGTCTTAGAACCGTCCATCAGCATTCTTGGATCTACAGGTGCTGGATCACCGCCCGCCATTCCGAAGAAAACGACTTGTCCGCATTCTTTTGTGACTTCGAAACTTTCCATTAAAGTGCTCCCAATACTATCATAAACAACATCGACACCATTTGCAGCAACTTTAAAAACCTGAGATTTCCAATCGTCATTATAAAGAAAAATATGATCTGCACCTTGGTCAAAACCAACTTTTGCTTTTTCAGCTGATGAGGTTAAACCAATAATAGATGCGCCAAGAAGTTTACTAATTTGAGTTAGAATCTGACCGACTCCGCCGGCAACAGCGTGAATTAAAACAGTTTCTCCTTTTTGAGTTTTATGGCTGTCTGTAGCCAGATAATGAGCTGTTAAACCCTGAAGTAAGACAGAAGCAGCAGTTTCAAACGAAATATTTTCAGGTAATGGTAAAACGTGATTTATATTTACAGCAACCAGTTCTGCATTGGCAAATGGCGCATCGGCAAAAGCTACACGATCGCCAACTTTATATTCAGAGTGATTATTAGCATTAACTACGATTCCGGCTCCTTCATAACCTGCAATAAAAGGCGGATTTCCTTTTAAATGATAATTTCCCTTTCGTCTGTAAACGTCAGCAAAATTTAGTCCGATAGCTTTCATCTCGACTAAAATTTCATCGTTTTTTAATTGTGGATTCGGAATTTCGATATATTCTAAAACATCTGAATCTCCGAAAGTAGAGAAGGTAAGTGCTTTCATTTTTAATTTATTTAAGAATGTAAAGTTCGGGAAAAATCAAAAGGAAAAGCTTATTTTTTCTTTGCCACTCCCGATAGTTATCGGGAACGGCAGAAGAACTAATTATATCTTAGGAAACTTCATATCATTAAAAGTACTTTTTTGTTTAGCCAAAGCTTCGATATCCTGCCATTTTCTTGGAGAATCTGCAGACAGGTTTTCGTATGAATCTTTAAGCATTAATATGTCATCTTCGATACGAACACCAATGTTCCACCATTTTTTATCGCATTTACTGTTTGCCGGAATATAAATTCCGGGTTCAACAGTAAGAATCATGTTTTCTTTTAAAGTTCCCATATAGTTTCCTTTGTCATGAACATCTAAACCAAGAAAGTGAGAACAACCGTGCGGATAATAAATTCGGGCATCTTTTGGATCTGTAATAATTCCTAATTTAATTAATCCTGCAGCTACAACTTCCTTAGACCTTTTGTTTAAATCCTGAATTGGTGTTCCTTCTTTGCAAAGCTTAAAAACTTCTTCCTGAGCTTCGTAAACTATCTGATAAATTGCTTTTTGTTCCTCAGTAAATTTTCCGTTTGCCGGAATCGTTCTGGTAACGTCTGCAGAATAACCGTGATATTCTGATCCAACATCCATTAATAACAATTGGTTGTCAATTTTAGTGGCGTTGTTGTCATTATAGTGTAAAATACAGCCATTTCCTCCGGCGCCTATAATTGGCGGATAACCTTCGCCTTCGGCACCATAATGTCTATGAACGTAAGCATGAATTCCATCTGCTTCGTTTTCGCTCATGTCAGGGCCTACAGCTTTCATTACTTCGTTGTGGGCAATACAGGAAAGTTTTACAGTTTTGCGCATTACTACTAATTCTTCGGGAGTTTTAATTTCACGAAGCGAATTGGTAATATTGTTAAACAAATCTACAGAAGCTTTATCTTCTGCTATAATTCCGGTTTTCGTTTTAAAAGATTGTAATAATGAATATAAATTGTCAATGTTCTTGCTTGCCTCAACATCTGTTGGGATATTATCGTAAATGATTTTATCAAATTTTTTAAAATCAATTTCAAAAGTATTAAAGTCTTTACCATTGTAAACTTTTGTAAATCCTAGTTTCGATTTTGCGCCTTCAATTCCTAAACGTCTTCCAGTCCAGGTTTCTTTTTGTGCATTTCTCTCTCTTACAAAAAGAACTTCGGTATATTTTTCGGTTCCCTGCGGTTCTTTAAAAAGCAATAAAACAGCATCTGGTTCTTTATAACCGGTTAAATAATACATATCCGGATTTGCATGGTAATTGTAATTGACGTCTTTAGAGAAGACTCTTTCAGGATAAGAAAAAACTACAGCTGCAGAATTTGCAGGCATTAAGTTTCTAAAAGCTTCGCGTCGTCCTTGATGAAATTCTTTTGTGAGATAATCTGTTGGAAGGTTTTCCTGCGATTGAACAAGCGAAGTGGTCAATGCAAATACAAACAAAAATAGGAATTGTTTCATTTTTTGGTTTTTTATTGATGATTTTGGTCTTTTTGATAGATGCAAATTACAAAAAAAATAGTGTCACTTGTTTTATTTTAAACATCTGGGCTGTAAAACTTTAAATAATTTGTAGTAACTTAGAGACAGAAAATAACGGCTTTAGATAAAATTTAAACTTAAGAAAAGCTGTAACTGGGCATGAATATTGAGAATAGGATTTTATAGAATTATTTTAGTTCAAAAAACAAAACAAATTATAAATCTTTAAAAAACATTTTATGAAAAAATACACAATTGCCGTCCTTTCAGTTTTAACGCTATTATTTGCTTCATGCAAGACTGCAAAAACAGATAAAAATGCCGACGATTTATTTGGTACAACTTGGGAATTAGAATATATCTCTGGACCAAGAATTGCTTTTCAAGGCTTATATCCAAATAAAAAACCACAGCTTACTTTTGACCAAAAAGAAACAAAAGTGTATGGTAATAACGGATGCAACGGCTACAGTGCTTCTTATACTTTAAAAGGAAAGTCTTTGACTTTTGGAGAAGAAGGACCAACTACAATGATGTTTTGTGAAGGTGGAGGAGAACAGGTATTCTTAAAACAAATTAGACAAATTACAAGTTATTCTATTGATAAAGATGGAAAACTAAATTTAATTCAGGGTGATATTCCAGTGATGCGATTTAAGAAAGTAGCTAAACAATAGTATGCAAAAATTAAAATAAGAAAATAAAGCTGTCTCAAAAGGACAGCTTTATTTATAAGCTCCGGAGGAGCGAAATATTTATAGCAAAGAATAAATGTTTACAACATAAAGCTCCGGAGGAGCGATATATATTTAAGTTGAATAAAAAATATGTCGCTCCTCCAGAGCTTTTTTTATTTGTCTTATTGAAATTCTATAAATATTTTACCCCGCTGGGGTTTTGCAGATAAAATAAATTTTATAAATATTTCGTTCAACAAAAAAGCTAATTTGTTTTCAATTGCTCAATGTTTTTGCTGATAATGTTTTTGTCGGATGCCGTTTTGGCTAAACCAAATGCGGTTTCAAAATGTGGTAATGCTTTATTTGGATCAACTTCAGAATAGAGATTTCCGAGTAAAGAATAATAAAAATGATTGTCTGTTAAATTCAATTTTTCGGCTTCTTTAATGGCTTCTTCTTTACCTTTAACTTTAGATAAAGCATAAGTTCTGTTTAATGCTGCAATTGGCGAATATTCTAAAATAATTAGATTGTTGTAGAGTTCCAGAATATTTTCCCATTTCTCTATGGTTTCTTTTTTAATAGTATGCCAATACGCAATTCCGGCTTCTAAGTGGTATTTTGAAAGTGAATTTCCAGTTGAGGACTGACTCAGAAAATAAGTTCCTTTGTTTATTAATTCCTGATTCCAAAGCGATTGATCCTGATCTTCGTATAAAATAATTTCACCCTTTAAACCAGTTCGGGCATCAAATCTTGAAGAATGAAAACACATCAGCGCCATTAAAGCGTTAGTCTGAGGCAGATTGGTGCTTTCGTTCTCAATCAATAAATAAGTCAAACGCATGGCTTCGGTACAAAGGTCCTTTCGTAAAGTGGTATTTTGCGAAATAGAGTAGTAGCCTTCGGAATAAAGCAGATAAATCGTTTTGAGAACTGTTTGGATTCTGTCTTTTATTTCAGAGCTATTCGGATGTTGAATTTTTATATTTTCTTCCTTCAGTTTTTCTTTGGCGCGATTTATCCTTTTGTAAATAACTTCTTTATTAGATAAAAAAGCATCAGAGATTTCACCAACTCCAAAACCACACAGTAAATTTAAAGCAAGAGCAATTTGAGCTTCTTCAGAATTACACGGATTAGAAACCGTAAATATCATCGCGAGCTGACTATCGGCAATATTTTGATCAGATAAATCAATGTCGATTTGGGGATTGTTTAATGGAGTATTGTGTTTTATTTCGGTAACTATTTTGGTCTCAAAAAGGTTATTTCTTTTCAGATAGTTTTTGGTTTTATTTTTGGCAACAGTATACAACCACGCACTTGGATTTTCTGGAATTCCTTTGATGGCCCAGGTTTCTGAAGCAGTCAAAAAAGTGTCGCTTACAATATCTTCTGCAATTTCTATATGCTGAATTCCGAATAAGCTGCAGAGAACTGAAACTATTTTTTGATATTCGGTTCTGAATAAATTGGGAATAAGTTCTTTGTGCTCCATATTTTAAGGAAAAATGCCTAAGTAAAGATACAAAGGCATTTTTATATAAGTTAGTTCAAGATCTAAACCGCCATTCTAATTTCGACATTTCCGCCAAAATTCAACACCGGGCATCCCTGCGCAATTTCTGTAGCTTCATCATAATCTTTAGCTTTTATGATTATTAAACCTCCAATCGATTCTTTGATTTCAACAAAAGGCCCGTCGGTAATTCCTTTATTTGAATTTACAAGTTTTCCTTGTCCGTCCCAGCGTTGTAAAGGTCTTGCTAATTTATCTTGAGCAGCAAGACTTCCAAACCAGTTTTGCCATTGCTGTAAATGCTGCTGCAATTCTTCTGGAGACGGCTGTGTTTCTTTTGTTTTAAAATCTCTTCTGAAAATCAATAAAAACTCATTCATTTTTTTATGTTTTATAATTGAATAATCTGTTTTAAGTCGTATAAAGTTAATTGTTTTTAGAAAATAAAAATCAATTAAGGTTTACCCGAATTGTCCCACTCTGTAAGTTCCTGGTGTATTAACAAAGGTAATGTTTAGGCGATTCCAAGCATTAATTGCAGCAACAGCAAGTGTAAGATCGATTAATTCTTGTTCTGTAAATTCAGCTTTTGCGATTTCGTAGATTTCGTCTGGAACATCACAAGCATTCACGGCTTCTGCCAAAGCAAGAGCAACTCTTTCTCTTTTTGTGTAATAAGGGGCTTCTCTCCAAACGCTTAATCCAAATAAACGCTGTGTTGTTTCTCCAGCGGCTAAAGCTTCTTTTGAATGCATGTCTAAACAATAACCGCAGTTGTTGATTTGAGAGATTCTAAAATTGATTAATTCCATAAGAGATGATTCGATTGTTGCTTTTTTTAAGTAACCGCTTATTCCAAATAATGTACTAACTGCTTTTTGACCTTGTTCGAATAAATTAAGTCTAGTTTCCATAATGTATATTTTTTAATTGTTTATACCTTAATAACAATCGAACTTTCAGGATTGGACAAAAAAGATAAAAAAAGTGAAATTATTTTTCAATTAAGAGGAGAAGCCGATATTTATAAGGGGTTAGTAAGCAAAAAAAAGAATGATTAAATCGAAGAGTTTATAAAATTATCTTGTCAGCAAACCCCAGCGGGGTAAAATATTTATAGAATTTCATAAGACAAATAAAAAAGCTCTGGAGGAGCGACATGTTTTTTATAATCTAATTATATGCCGCTCCTCCGGAGCTTTATGTTATATACATTTATTCTTTGCTATAAATATTTCGCTTCTCCGAAGCTTGCTAAAGATATAGGCGCTCTCAAAAGGATATCTTTTTAGGATAATCGAAATATTTATAGAATTGTTCTATTAGCAAGCCCCAGCGGGGTAAAATATTTATAGAATTTCGATAAGGCAAATAAAAAAGCTCCGGAGGAGCGACATGTTTTTTATAATCTAATTATATGCCGCTCCTCCGGAGCTTTATGTTGTATACATTTATTCTTTGCTATAAATATTTCGCTTCTCCGAAGCTTAAAAAAAAAGAGACTGTCTCCGAAAAGACAGTCTTTATAATATAGGTTAATATTCTTTATTTCTTTTTGAGTTTGTCTTTAAAAACTTTTTCAAACTTTTCTAGTTTGGGCTGAATTACCATTTTGCAATACGGCTGGTTTTTATTGTTTGCATAATAATTTTGATGGTAATCTTCGGCTTTGTAAAAAACTTTAAAAGGCTCTACTTTTGTTACAATTGGGTTGTTGTACACTTTTGCTTTGTTCAATTCAGCAATAATACTTTCAGCAGCTTTTTTTTGTTCGTCATTTTTGTAGAAAATAACAGAACGGTATTGTGTTCCAACATCAGCTCCCTGACGATTTAAAGTTGTGGGATCGTGAACCGTAAAAAAGACTTTGAAGATTTCATTAATATCAGTTATGTTTTTGTCGTATGTTATTTGAACTACTTCGGCATGACCAGTTGTTCCAGTGCAGACTTCTTCGTAAGAAGGATTTGCGGTTTTTCCTCCTGAAAATCCTGAAACAACAGATTTTACTCCGTCCAGATTTTCATAAACAGCTTCAACGCACCAGTAACAGCCTCCGCCTAGTGTAATGGTTTCTAAATTCGCCTTTTTATTTTGCGAAATGCCATTCAGCGAAAATGCTAAAAGACATATTAAAAATATATTTTTCATTTGTAGATTATTTAGTATCCGGAACAAAATCAAGAGCAATCGAATTCATGCAGTAACGTTTTCCGGTTGGTTCCGGACCATCGTCGAATATATGGCCTAAATGTCCACCGCAACGTCCGCAAAGCGCTTCTGTTCTTTCCATTCCAAGTGAATTATCGTCTTTAAAAACAATGCTTTTTTTGTTTTCCTGTTCAAAGAAACTCGGCCATCCGCAGCTGCTGGAAAATTTAGCTGTCGATCTAAAAAGCAAGTTACCGCATGAAGCACAATAATAGGTTCCTTTTTCATCAGTATTCCAATATTTTCCGGTAAAAGGTCTTTCGGTATCGGCCTCACGCATTACGGCATACACATCTTCGGGAAGGACTTTTTTCCATTCGGCGTTGCTTACATTGAGTTTTGTTGTATCTGTATTTGAATAATAAGGATTTCCGGGTTTACTGATTTTATTTTCCATAACGGCTGTTTTTGCAGGTTGTTTTTTTGTGTTTTGTCCGCAAGCCTGAAAAACAAATAGCGGAATCAAAAAGCAAAGGCTGAAAATTAGGTTTTTAGATTTCATAAATTTTTGGATGTATTTATCTGTATTTCAAAGATACGTCGAGATTTAGCTTCAAATTACAGTGTTTCTTATTATTGAGATTTTTTTAAGTGTGTTTTAACTTTTTATTAGTTACGTAAAATAATGCAGTGTAGTTTTTATGTCTTAATTTTAACAGCTTTTAATTTTTAGCATAAATTATAATACTGTAAATCAGAAAAATAGAAATTCAGTCTGGAGTTGAACTTTTGACAATCTTAATTAGCATTTTTAAGCCATTTCTTTTTTCGTATTTTTGTTTGCTTAAGAAGCCTTATGACAGAAGAAAACGTAATACTAGTTAATCAAAACGATGAACAGATTGGCTTAATGCCAAAATTAGAAGCACATGAAAAAGCGCTTTTGCATCGTGCCTTTTCGGTTTTTATTTTGAATAGTAAAAACGAAGTTATGCTGCAGCAGCGAGCACATCATAAATACCATTCTCCTTTGCTTTGGACAAACACTTGCTGCAGTCATCAAAGAGAAGGCGAAACAAATATTGAAGCAGGAAGCCGAAGATTGTTTGAGGAAATGGGTTTTAAAGCCGAATTAAAAGAGTTGTTTCATTTTATATATAAAGCGCCTTTTGATAACGGTTTAACAGAGCATGAGCTGGATCATGTTATGATTGGTTACTATAATGAAGAACCAAACATAAACCCTGATGAGGTAGAAGACTGGAAATGGATGAGTATTGAAGATGTTAAAGCAGATATTGAAAAACAGCCCGAAATTTATACCGTATGGTTTAAGATAATTTTTGACGAATTTGATCATTATCTGGAAGACCATAAATTATAACCAAACCAACCAAAGACCTAAATGAGAGTAACCATATCAAGAAAAGCGCATTTTAATGCTGCACATCGACTGCATAGGAAGGACTGGTCATTAGAAAAAAACAATGCCGTTTTTGGAAAATGCAACAATCCCAATTTTCATGGTCATAATTATGGTTTAACAGTAAGTGTTACAGGAAAAATTGACCCGGAAACTGGTTTTGTTTTAGATGTGAAAGTATTAGCGGATATTATACTGGAAGAAGTAGAAATTCCGTTTGATCACAAAAACCTGAATCTGGACGTTCCGGAATTTCAGGATTTGAATCCAACTGCAGAAAATATTGCCGTTGTGATATGGAATAAAATTAGAAAAAGAATTCAGCCCGATTTTGATTTAGAAGTCGTGCTTTATGAAACAGACCGCAATTTTGTAACTTATAAAGGAGAATAATAAATGTCATTGAAAATAGGAGATATAGTTCCGAATTTTACTGCCAAAGATAGTCACGGAGAAGTTTTTGAAAGCAAAAATGTGTTAGGACGAAAGCCCTTAGTGATTTATTTTTACCCTAAAGATAATACGCCTGGCTGTACTACAGAAGCCTGCAGTTTTAGGGATCAATACGAAGATTTTAAAGATTTAGGGGCTGAGGTAATTGGAATAAGTGCCGATAGTGTAAAATCGCACCATAAATTTGCCAACAAACATCAGCTGCCGTTTATTTTACTTTCTGATGAAGACAAACGATTAAGACATCTTTTTGGTGTTAAAAACAATTTGTTTGGACTTATACCAGGAAGAGTAACTTTTATTATTGACAGAAACGGAGTAGTGATTTATATTTTTGACAGCATGAATGCTGCAAAACATATTCCGAAAGCACTGGAGATTATAAAAGAATTAGTATTGTAGATTTAAAAAATAGTATTAGATCGTTGTTTAATTAATATAGATATTAGCCCTTAAAATTAGAACATGAAACCAAACTTGTACCCATTGCAATTTGAACCAATCCTGAAAGAAAGAATCTGGGGAGGTGAGAAATTAAAAACAGTATTAAACAAACCGATTACTTCTAAAATTACCGGTGAAAGCTGGGAATTGTCTACTGTAGAAGGAGATGTAAGCACCGTCGCTAACGGAGAATTAAAAGGAAAATCATTAATGGATTTGATTAATGAAACGCCAGACGAAATTCTTGGAACAAGAGTTTACGAGCGTTTTGGAAAACAGTTTCCTTTACTTTTTAAATATTTAGATGCACGCGAAGATCTTTCGATCCAGGTGCATCCAAACGATAAACTGGCAAAAGAACGTCACAATTCATTTGGAAAAACTGAAATGTGGTATGTTATGCAGGCCGATGCTGATTCTAGAATTATTGTAGGTTTTAAAGAAAATTCGAGTAAAGAAGAATATTTAAAACATTTGCACGATAATACCTTAGTTTCTATTCTCGATGACGTAAAAGCAAAAGCAGGAGACGTTTTCTTTTTAGAAACCGGAACCGTTCATGCAATTGGTGCAGGTTTAGTAGTTGCCGAAATTCAGCAGACATCTGATATTACGTATCGTTTATATGATTTTGATCGTGTAGATGCACAGGGGAATAAAAGAGAATTACACGTAGATTTAGCACTTGATGCTATAAACTACAATAAAGTCGATACGCAGAAGAAATACGATTCAAAAGCCAATACTTCAAATACAGTTGTAGATTGTCCTTATTTCACTACAAATTTTATTCCGTTAGAAGATAAAGTACAGGTTTCTAAATCTGGAGAAACATTTACCGTTTATATGTGTATTGAAGGAAGTTTTGAAATTGAATATGACGGGTTCAAACACACTTACATTAAAGGAGATACTGTTTTGGTTCCAGCTGCGATAAATGCATTTGTTTTGAGCGGAAAAGCTTCAATTTTAGAAATTTACATTTCTTAACACTTATTCTAAAGATAATCTGTACTTTTGCAGACGCAAATTAAAATTATAATAAAAATGGCAAACGTTAAAAATTTAAAGAAAGACATCAATTTTGTATTAGGAGATATTATTGAGGCAGTTTACTTGTTTGAGATGTCTACAACAGGAAATCCTACTCCAGAAACGAATGCTTTGATCGATGAAGCTATTGCTGCATTTGATACTTTAATTACAAAAGTGAACGCTAAGAACGTTGAAAATAAAAAAGCACATTTCAAACAAATCAATGTTGAATTAGAACAAACTGCTAATCAATTGATTGAAAAAATCAACGCGCTTTAAGCAAAAAAAAGTGTAAAAAAGTGCAAATTTATTTTGGGAAATTGAAAAACCGCTTTATATTTGCACCCGTAATGACGCCGATGTAGCTCAGCTGGCTAGAGCAGCTGATTTGTAATCAGCAGGTCGTGGGTTCGAGTCCCTCTATCGGCTCAACGGAAACCATCACAGAAATGTGGTGGTTTTTTTAATTATAGAGAGAGGTGTGAATTTTTTTTTGGAATATTAAAAAACATTTATATCTTTGCACTCGCAAAATAGGCCGATGTAGCTCAGCTGGCTAGAGCAGCTGATTTGTAATCAGCAGGTCGTGGGTTCGAGTCCCTCTATCGGCTCAAAAACCATCACAGAAATGTGGTGGTTTTTTTTATGCCCAAAAATGAAATCCCAATTTTCAGGTTTGTGTTTGCTACTATTAAAAAAACAGGTATAAGTAGTTTTATTTTGGTGATATAGCTGTTTTTTAATGCTTCAAATTATTAATAACGATATTCTTAGTCTTCGGGTAGAAATTTGTTGATTTAAGGCTTAAAAAAAAAGCCCTGAGAAATTCAGGGCTTTTTTTATGCTTTTAAACGAAAATTATTTTTGTGCTTCAGCTGCTGTAGTTTCAGTTTGAGCAGCTGCAGGAGCTTTTTGTTCTTCTTTTTTGATGTCAGCTACATATTTTGTCAGTTTCTTTCCGTAAAGTGACTGCGCTACTTTTGGAGTCATTGATTTTTGAATCGTGTCAAGAAACTTAAGGTTAATGTCGTAAATCTCTGCTAAAGCAATATAAGGTGCTACTTCGTGATCTTTATTGTTAATGGCAAAGTTTGTAGCATATAAATATTTTCTTTTAATGTTTGACTGCTGCTTTGCGTCAAGGCTGTCAAGAGTTTTTTGATCTTGTCTTTTTAAAGCTTTGAATTTTGCTTCAACCATCGAAAGATTTTCATCTCTAAAACGAGTGTTTATTTTTTGATATTCTTCGTATAATTCCTGGTTTTTAGAACCTGTGATTTTTGCGCTTGCAATAAAATTATCCAAATTAGTTTCGATATTCATATTTCCAGGCTCAGCAAAGAATAAGATATTATTGTCTAAAGAATTCGTTACACCGCGATCTAAAAATAAGTAAAGCATTTCTGGAGATTCTAATTTAATATCTCTTTCAAAAGCTGAATTTCCGTCGATTTTAATACTATCAATGGCAACAAGAGATGTATCTACAATTCTCTGGATATATAAAGTTCCGGTTTTTAAACCTTTTATGTTTCCTGTAATATGTAAGTTATCAGCAGATTCTTTTTTGTCGCACGATGCAAGCATTGCAAGAGTAACAAAGGCAATAATTGATTTTTTCATTAGTTTATTGGATTTTGGTGCAAAATAAAGAAAATAGTTTGAATGTAAATAAGACGCTGTTTAATTTTTCTAAAAAATAAAATCCCAATCTGTTTCTAGATTGGGATTTGTATATTTTTTTTAAAATGAACGAGTTACATTCCTAAATTATAAATTGCTCCATTTTGATGCGTGTAAGTATATTGAGCATCGCAGGCATTATTTCCGTAATCTATAACACCATTTAATGATCCGCCTTCAATTTTTAATTTCCCTTTAGAAATATATTCGCAAGAGTATTTTTTTATCAGCGTTTCCTGTACCGTTAAAGTCAGAGTTCCTTTGTCTGAAATTATAGTGTGGTTTCCTTCCGGCATTTCGTAAACGTTATCTTCTAAAACATAAGGAGTGTCTACGCCGGCAGTTTGTTTAACTGTCTCAGTTCCTGAACTTGTAAAAACACGGCCAGAATTATCAGTAAGTTTTCCGTTAGTTACTTTTCTTGTCCATTGTGGTACAGTTGCAACAGTTGTTGTATTTGTGTATTCTATTGTTCCTTCAATTTTATAAGGACCAACATAATAATCTATTCTTTCGACAGTCATTTTGCTTCCGGTTGTAATTACTGGACCAGAAAGAGTAATTTTTAGTTTTCCCTTTCTTGTAATTTGATTAATTGTACATCCTGTTCCATAATCTACAGTAAAAACTTTTGGGTATGTAGTTTCTGAAGGTATGGTAATGTTTGCGCAGGTTCCTGGTGAAACTTCAGATGGTTTTGCCGCAGGATTACTATTTGTTGCAGACAATGCGGTTTTAATATCCATTTCGTTTATCGCATCGATTACTAATGATGCACTTACAGTAGTTGTGTCGGCTTGATTTACAACATCATCATTGCTTGTGCATGAAATGTACATAAGCGCCGAAGCACAAAAAGCGGTAATTAAAATAGCTGTTTTTTTCATATTGGTTTTTGTTTAAGATTAGATTAAAGGCGATCAAATTTAATAAAAAAAATAATCTGTAAACTAAAACTTGAAAATTCTGCTTTTTATTGTTTTTAATTTTAACTTGTTGTAAGTCAGTATGTGTAATCGTAATTTTATTGACCGTTTTAAAAGGATAGAGTTTCTCTTTTTACAATTGGAAATCATAAAAAAAATCCCGCGTTTGCAGGATTTTAGTAAAGAATGTTTTTTAAACTATTTTTTTGCCACGAGATCGAGATCATTATTTGAGGCTATTCCCCAGCTTATTCCAAGAAAAGAAACCAGATTGTCTGTTTTTTCAAAGTTTTTACCAAAACCTCCGTTTATAGTAAATCTTTCGTTTATTTTATATTTAAGATTTCCAACAGATCTGTAATTGTCTTTTTGATTTGTTCGGTTGATGTATTCATACGCAATTGAAAAATCATTAAACTGAAACTCGATTTTTGCTCCAACGTCCAGATTTTTTTCTTTTTTATAAGCCAGAACCGCGGGATCAAAAATTGTTTCGTCAATTAAATATCGTGTGTATTGGTAAAAATTTAGATAATTTTTGCTGGATTTGCCAAGTTTCACATTTGTGTTTAAAGTAAGCCAGGCTCCATAACGGCCAAATTTTCCTGATTTAAATTCATTTTGATCAAAAAAATGATTGTAAGCTGTTCCAAAATCAGCCGTAAATAATGGTTTTATAGTTTCTAAAGTATCAATAGAAGTATAAATCTCAGCGGTAAATTTTTTGTATTCGTCTATTGTCGAAAGTTTATTGATTTTATCTAAATCCCATTGATTGTATTCTGGGGTTCCTGATTGATAAGGGTTTGTATCAAGCATTAAATTTTTATCGACTATTTCGGCAAATTTGTCCAGTTTCTTTAAAAGAGTGTCGACAAATGCCTGTCTTTCTTTTCTATTGACTGTTATTAGATTGGTTCTAATTCCAATAGAAACATTTTGAATAGTATCTTTTTTTACTGCAGCTAATGAAAAAGAAAGGTTCTTATAAGGCTTTGAATATGCTTTTTGATTTTCTTTAATCACATAATCAGTGAGGTTTCGTTTCTTTTTAGAAAATATCCAATAAGGTGTGAATTCCAATGCATAATCTGTTGGGAAACCTTTGCTTTCGTTCACGCTGTTTATTACGCTTAAAGTAAAGGCTTGTGTGGTAGACGGTGTGTTGATAATGGTAGGCGAATAATCAAGTATTGTAAAAGCCGGAGCATTTGGCAGTTCCAAATCAGTTATTTTAATTTCGTTTGCTGCTTGCGAAAATAACTTAATAGTAATCAGAAACAGAATGATTATCAATCTTATTTTCATTTGATTTCGATTATTTTAGTTACTAATAAAATCATTTTATTATCAGAAATGATCATCTCATCTGCTTTGCAGTTGTAAATTATACTTTGATGAAAGTTTCCTGGTTTGTCATCATCTTCAAGCAGATTGTAGTTGATTTTGAGTTTTTTTATAAACTCATCTGTATCTTTTATTTTTTGAAGGTCAAAATAGGTTTTAATCAAGATCCTGAATTTGTCTTGATAATCGCTGCTTTTGCCAGCTTCAAAGAAATCAATATTTCCGTTTCCCGGGGTAGAATCTTTAATGGTTGTTTTTTTCCAGGTTTCAGTATCTTCTTTTTCAACCCAGGTTCGGGATAAATACTTGTAGTCAAAATTAACCTGCAAAAATAGTTTGGATTTTTTAGGTTCTTTTGTTTCAAAAGTTTCCATAGTATATTGGTTAAGTTATGTTTTTGGGTTATTACAATGCAATTTCTTGTTAATTGTAATGAAGTAAAATTACATAAAATGGAATTCTTAGAGTACGTACAAATACTTGTTTTTTAGTGAATTATCTTTTTGTTAATATTGTAAAAATAAAAAATCCTGCAAAAGCTAATTTGCAGGATTTAAGAAATATTCTATATGAAAGATTATTTAATCATTTCAAAACTTCTTTTTACGAAAGCCGTTAACGCTTCGCCTTTTAATAGGTTTTGAGATAATTTAGCTAAATCTAAAGCTTGTTTTACCAAATGCTCTTGGTGTGTTTTGTCTTCGGTATTTAAAATGCTCGATGCTAAATCAGAGTTTGTGTTTACAACCAAATTGTACATCTCCGGCATATTACCCATTCCAAACATTCCGCCTCCGCCAGTCTGGCTCATTTCTTTCATTCTTCTCATAAATTCTGGCTGCGTAATAATGAATGGCGCTGCCTGAGAATCCATAGCTTCTAACTGAACACTGTAAGCTTTTGGAATATAAGCTTCTAATGAAGTTTTTAAGGCTGCTTTTTCGTCATCAGATAATCTTGAAATTGTATTTTCTTCTTTTTTGATTAAGTTATCAATGTGGTCAGAATCTACACGAACAAAAGTTAATCCGCTGTTATCATTTTCGATTTTCTGAATTAAGTGCGAAATAATCGGCGAATCTAAAAGTAATACTTCGTATCCTTTATCTTTTGCTGCTTCAATGTAAGAGTGCTGAGCATCTTTGTTTCCTGCATAAAGAACTACAAGTTTACCATCTTTATCAGTTTGGTTTTCTTTTAGTTTTTCTTTCAATTCATCTAAAGTGAAATAAGTATCGTCTACCGTTGGGTATAAAACAAATGCACCTGCTTTTTCGTAGAATTTCTCTTCAGAAAGCATTCCGTACTCTAAAACGATTTTAATATCGTTCCATTTTGCTTCAAAATCAGCGCGGTTTTCGTTAAATAAAGATTTCAGTTTATCAGCTACTTTACGAGTAATGTAGTTTGAAATTTTCTTAACAGCGCCGTCTGCCTGTAAACCAGAACGAGAAACGTTTAATGGAATATCCGGAGAATCAATTACACCTTTTAACATTGTCAAAAATTCAGGTACAATTCCTTCTACGTTGTCTGTAACGTAAACCTGGTTTTGGTACAACTGAATTTTGTCTTTCTGGATCTGCATATCTGTACCCAATTTAGGGAAATACAAAATTCCAGTTAAGTTAAACGGATAATCTACATTTAAATGAATGTGAAATAACGGCTCTTCAAATTGCATTGGATACAATTCTCTGTAGAAGTTTTTGTAATCTTCGTCAGATAATTCAGAAGGCTGTTTTGTCCATGCCGGATTTGGGTTGTTAATGATGTTGTCAATTTCAACAGTTTCATTAACGTAATCTTCCGGAGCATCTTCTGGTTTTGGAAGAGTTTCAGTTCTTGTTCCAAATTTAATTGGAATAGGCATAAACTTGTTGTACTTGTTTAATAAGCCAGAAATTTTAGAATCTTCTAAGAATTCTAAAGAATCTTCAGCAATATGAAGAATGATTTCTGTACCACGTGAAGTTTTGTCAGCCGGTTCTAAAGTAAACTCAGGGCTTCCGTCACAAGTCCAGTGTGCAGCTGGCTCATCTTTGTATGATTTTGTGATGATTTCTACTTTTTCTGCAACCATAAATGCAGAATAAAAACCAAGACCAAAATGTCCGATAATTCCTGAATCTTTAGCAGAATCTTTGTATTTGTCTAGGAATTCTTCGGCTCCGGAAAAAGCAACCTGATTAATGTATTTTTCTACTTCATCAGCCGTCATACCTAAACCTTGATCGATAATATGGATTTTTTTACCTTCTTTATCAATTTTGATTGCGATAATTGGATTTCCGTATTCAACTTTAGCTTCGCCAATGCTGATAAGGTGTTTTAACTTTAAAGTAGCGTCGGTTCCGTTTGAAACCAGCTCACGTAAAAAGATTTCGTGGTCGCTGTATAAGAACTTTTTGATTAAGGGAAAGATGTTTTCTACCGAAACATTAATTTTACCTGTTGTCATATTTTTTTATTTTTTGAATTTAACTTGATGATTTTCATTTAGTCAAATAAAATACCATTTTTTTGAAGGTGACAAATTGGCGTAAATGTTAATTTTGAAAGAAAATAAATAGATTCTAAAACGCGAATTCTCTTAATGAATCGTATATTTGTGGTACAATAATTGTTAAAAAGGCAAAATAATAATCTTAAAAAATTGTATAAAATGAAGAAGAGTATCTTAATGTGCATGATTGCCGCAATGTTTTTTGCGTGCAAATCTGCTTCGTCCACAGCTTCAACAGACACAACGCTTTCAAAAAAGCTTGACCGACCAACTCAGGTTGCTCTTAAAGGAAACTGGGTGCTTACAAATGTGTCTTATCCGGGTTCAGATTATATCAAAGTAAATTCATTTGATCTTGCAGATTCTAAATGTTTTATTGGCAGTACCTGGAGTTTTATTTCAAATAATAATAAAGGTACTATGGCTTTAACATCGCCAAGCTGTACTTCATTTTCTTCGCCAATTGTGTGGAGTATTAACAATCAGGGAATGTTTATTCTTAAAATTCTTGATGCCGGTGAAAAAGCTAAGAAAGTAAGAGATGGTTATCTGCTTAAAGTTGCAGGTGTAACTGAAAGTTCTTTTCAGTTAATTGACAACATCAATGTTGGCGGACAAGTAAAAGATGTTGTTTATCAATTTCAAAGAGCTAATTAATATTTAAAAAAGAAAAATATGAAAAAGATAACTGTTTTAAGCTTAAGTGCTTTATTTATATTTACTAGTTTTTTTACAAGCTGTGATTCAGTAAAAAATGCAAATAACACACAAAAAGGAGCTGGAATTGGTGCTGTTGCCGGTGGTGTAATTGGTGCTGTTTTAGGAAATAATTTAGGGAAAGGCGGAAACGCTGCGTTAGGAGCTGCAATTGGTGCTGCTGTTGGTGGTGGAACTGGTGCTCTTATTGGAAACAAAATGGATAAACAGGCTCGTGAAATCGACCAGGCTTTACCAGGTGCTTCTGTAGAAAGAGTAGGTGAAGGGATTCATTTAACTTTAAATGAAAATTCTGTTCGTTTTGATACTAACAAATCAACGTTAACTCCTACTGCAAAAGCTAACTTAGATAAATTAGTTCCTGTATTTAATGAATATGGAGATACTGATATTCAGATTTTTGGTTACACTGATAATACAGGAAAACCAGAGTATAACTTAACACTTTCTGGACAAAGAGCTGCATCTGTGCAGGCTTATTTAGTTTCAAAAGGATTAAAGTCAAGCCGTTTTAAAACTTCAGGTTTAGGTATTGCTGATCCTATTGCAACAAATGATACTCCAGAAGGAAGAGCTCAAAACCGTCGTGTTGAATTCTCAATTACAGCAAACGACAAAATGGTTAACGACGCAAAAGCTGAAGCTGGAAAATAATTTTCAGATAAAATAAAATATAAAAAAAGCTGTTTCATAATTGAAGCAGCTTTTTTTTGACTTTAGTAATTAAACATCGTAAATTTGACCTCTCTAATTACAACACATGCTTGATATTCAAAATATATCTTTTTCGTATACTGACAAACCAGTTATAAATAATGTTTCTTTTACGATCAATAAAGGCGAGAATATTGCCATTATTGGTGAAAGCGGTTGTGGAAAAAGTACGCTTTTAAAGCTTATGTACGGTTTGTTCGATTTAGATGAAGGAAAAATATTTTATAACGAAAAACCTATTCTGGGACCAAAATACAATTTGATACCGGGAATGCCTTATATGAAATATCTGGCACAGGATTTCGATTTGTCTCCTTACGAAACTGTTGCTGAAAACGTTGGAAAGTTTCTTTCGAATGGTTTTGCCAATATGAAAAAACTTCGCGTTCAGGAGTTATTGGAAATGGTCGAGATGGACCAGTTTTCAAATGTAAAAGCTAAATTTTTGAGCGGCGGACAACAGCAGCGAGTAGCACTGGTTAGAGTTTTGGCTCTTGAACCAGAAGTTATTCTGCTGGATGAACCTTTCAGCCAGATTGATGCTTTTCGTAAAAATGCTCTGCGCAGAAATTTATTCAAATATCTAAAACAAAAAGAGATTACGTGTATTATTGCCACACATGACAGCACTGATGCTTTGTCGTTTGCAGATGAAGCTATCGTAATGCGTCATGGTGAGATTGTTGTTAAAGGAGATCCTTCAAAAATTTACGAAGATCCTCAGACTAAATATGTTGCTTCGTTGTTTGGAGAAGTAAATGAAGTTGCAACACATTTACTGCTTCCTTATGAAGATGAAACACATAAAACTTTGGTATATCCGCATCAGTTTAAAATGGTTGCAGAGTCAAAACTTCCGGTAAAAATTAGAAGAACTTATTTTAGAGGAAGTCATTATTTAATTGAAACCGTTTATAAAAGACAATTAATATTCTTCGAAAGCGAAATTGATCTTCCGCTCGAACAGGAAATTTTTCTTGGCTTGAATTATTTATAAAAAATAACCCGACAGGTATAAATTGTCGGGTTTGTTTTATGTGTTTAAATTTCAAATAATAAAATAAGAATAAAAATGCAAGATGCTGATTTTTTATTAAATAAATTGACATCAATGCCTTCTTCTTGGAGTGTAGAAAGTGTTGCATCATGGCTGGAAGACGTTAATAATATTAATATATTTGAAAAATTAGAATCGCTTCTTGATATAGATTTATCTAAAAATCAATGGAGAGGTGTTCTTACTTTTTTGAATCAGAAATATTCAAATAGTACAGAACCTACACATGACTTTAATAATGCATTTGAGAAATTTTCAGATAATATTATCTTAGATAAATTTAGTAGCGTGTATTTGCTGGATGATAAGAGTAAAGTTATTGATTTTTCAAAGCTATCAAATCTAAAGAAAGCAAAAGCAGTTATGGCATATCAATGTCAAGAACTCACATTTAATAATCCTGACTTAGAAATGTTAAATGCTGGTTTTTTGCCTAAATTAAATAAAATTACAAATCTTCAAAGCGCAATTGACCTGAGATATTTGACAATTGTAAAATGTAATAAATTGAACGATTTTAGTTTTGTTGGTCAACTGAAGAAATTAATCTATTTAGATCTCTCAAATAATAAATTGATTGAAAATCTTGATTTTATTCCGGAAGATAGTGAAATAAAAGTTTTGTACTTGCTTGAAAGCAATATTATAAAAAATAAAGAAACTATTGCTCGATTGTCTTCGATGAAAAACCTGAAATATCTTTATATAAAAGCAAACAAACTTGAAGAAAAAGAATTAAGAGAATGTTTACCAAATTGTTTTGTTAATGGTGAGGAGCCTGTGGCAAGGCAATTGTAACGGAAAACCATTTCTTGTTTTTTTTATTTGTATGTCTCTGTCTAAAATATTTTAGCTGTGACTTGTTTTTAATTGTTATTTTTCATTCTTTTCAAGGATTTGCCTTAAAAACTGTTTTTTCAAAAAGTAAATGTTTTTAAATAGTCTGATAATTAAAGTATATTAAATTGCTAATAACGAAAAAAATAGTAATTTGTACTCTAATGTTTTAAACTATACTTAAATTTGCATTCTAAATTTTTAACAAATAACAATACAATATGTATCATTCAAAAATAGCAGGCTTAGGATATTATGTTCCTTCAAATGTTGTAACAAACGATGATTTGTCTAAGATAATGGATACCAATGACGAATGGATTCAGGAAAGAACCGGGATCCAGGAAAGAAGACATATCATTCGCGGAGAAGACACTACAACTTCTATGGGAGTAAAAGCGGCTAAAATTGCAATAGAACGTTCTGGCGTAGCCAAAGAAGATATTGATTTTGTAGTTTTTGCTACATTAAGTCCAGATTACTATTTTCCAGGACCTGGAGTTTTAGTACAGCGTGATTTAGGATTAAAAACAGTTGGAGCATTAGATGTTAGAAATCAATGTTCTGGTTTTGTTTATGCAATTTCTGTTGCAGATCAATATATTAAAACGGGAATGTATAAAAACATTTTGGTAATTGGTTCTGAGGTTCACTCAACTGGTTTAGATATGACTACCCGCGGGCGAGGCGTTTCGGTAATTTTTGGAGACGGAGCAGGAGCAGCTGTTTTAAGCCGTGAAGAAGATGTAACAAAAGGTATCTTGTCAACACATTTACATTCAGAAGGACAGCATGCTGAAGAATTGGCTTTGCAGGCACCGGGAATGGGAGCGCGCTGGGTAACAGATATTCTTGCTGATAATGACCCAAATGACGAAAGCTATTATCCTTACATGAATGGTCAGTTTGTATTTAAAAATGCAGTTGTTCGTTTTGCAGAGGTAATTAATGAAGGCTTAGAAGCAAATGAACTTCAGGTTTCAGACATCGATATGCTGATTCCGCATCAGGCTAACTTGAGAATTTCGCAATTCATTCAAAATAAATTTAAACTAACAGACGATCAGGTTCACAATAATATCCAGAAATACGGAAATACAACGGCAGCGTCTATTCCAATTGCTCTGACTGAAGCTTGGGAACAAGGAAAAATCAAATCTGGAGATACTGTAGTTTTAGCAGCCTTTGGAAGTGGATTTACCTGGGCAAGTGCTATTATTAAATGGTAAATTAATTCATCTTACATTATATTTAAAACCTGCTTCGTTTGGAGCAGGTTTTTTTATATCGTTTTATTCAGAGTGAAGTCGAAGTCTTAGTCTGGATCCAACGGCCTGTCAGGCTGAGCGAAGTCGAAGCCCCACACCAGTAAGAACGCACTCAATTCAAAACTGCTTTTATAAAAATATACGATTTAATAATATTGCTGCCAATCAGGACGTGGGCTTCGACTTCGCTCAGCCTGACAAACAACGTCTAATAGATTTTAACATTAAAAGAAATATTTTTCTTACTTTTATTTGAGGTTTAAAATTTTAAATAAATGAAACGATATTATGTTTATATACTAAAATGTTCTGATAATAGTTACTATACCGGATTTACAAATAATATTGAAAGAAGATTAAACGAACATAATTCTGGAATAAATAAAGAATGTTATACTTTTAATAAAAGACCTTTGGAGCTAGTTTTCTATGCCGAATTTAATGATGTCCATCAGGCAATTGCGTTTGAAAAGCAAGTAAAAGGCTGGAGCAGGAAAAAGAAAGAAGCGATAATTAATGATAAATGGGAGGATTTGAAAAAGTTAGCAGAATGTTTGAATAAAACAAGTCATAAAAATTTTTATAAAAAGGAGGTTTAGTAGTAAATTAGCCTTCGACTTCGCTCAGGGTGACACTCGTGTTGAGATTTCTGAAAACATTTGTCAGGCTGAGCAAAGTCAAAGCCCCTTTTAAATAATTTACAATGAAAAAAAATCAACTTGAAATAGCTTGTTTTAATTACGAGTCGGCGATAATTGCACAAGAGAACGGCGCAGATAGAATCGAGCTGTGCGAAAATATGAAACTAGGCGGTACAACGCCAAATTCTATTTTGGTGGTAAAAGTCCGTGAAAGTTTAAATATAAAAATGCATGTTATCATCAGACCTCGCGGCGGTGATTTTGTTTATTCGGATGAAGAACTTACCGAAATGAAACAGGATATTAAACAGTATAAAAAACTTGGAGTTGATGGTTTTGTTTTTGGAATTTTAAAAGACAGCGGCAATATTAATAAAAGACAAAACAAAGAATTAGTACATCTGGCGCATCCGCTTCCTTGTACTTTTCACCGCGCTTTTGATGTGGTTAAAAATGTAGAAAAATCTCTTGAAGATGTTATCAATTGCGGATTTAAAACCATTTTAACTTCAGGTCAGGCCGTAAATGTAGAAGAAGGTATTTTGGCTTTAGAACGAATACAAGAACTTGCTAAAAATAGAATTGAAATAATGCCCGGAGGAGGTTTGCGATCCTCAAATATTAAGTTATTACAGGAAAAATTAGATTTGACTTTTTACCATTCATCGGCCATAACAAACAATTCAGAAACTGCAAATCCCGAAGAAGTAAAAGAACTGAAAAATTTTCTTTAGTTTATAAAATAAAAAAAGCCTGGAGTTGGCATACTCCAGGCTTTTTTCTACAAGAAAATTATTCAAAATTATTAAAATATCATCTAATAGGGTGGTAGTTAGAACATACCGCCGCCACCTTGATTCGTGTTGTCTTCTCTTTGTTTACGTTCTAATTTTTTAATTTTAGCTCCTCCAAAGTTGTAAGTTAAGCCTAAATAAACAGTTTGGCTTTCCCATGTAAACTGGCCAGTTTGAGGATAAGGATAAATACCGTCAAATGAGAATTTCATTGTATTGAAAACGTCGTTAAAACGTACGCTGATATTCATTTTGTTGTCTAACAAAGTATAGCGTGAACCAATATCAATTTTGTACATTTCGTTTCTTTTCTGCTGAATCTCATCAACCGGACCTCTGTAAAAACCAAATAATAAAAAGCTTAAGCGTTTTGTTGGTTTGAAGTTTGAGTTCATACGAGCATTAAATGCTGAAGTTGTAACGCTGCGTTGAAATGGTGAACTTGTGTTTGTTGCCGGATCAAACTGAAATACAACACCTTCCTGTTTAATGCTGGAGAAATCAATTGCTGGCTGAATATCCCACCATTTTGTAAGTTTATAGTTAAGAGAAACATCAAAACCATAAGCACTATTGTGATCATAATTTGCAAAACTTAAAATTTGTTTGTATCCAGAAGCATCATTTGGGTCCGGGCTTAAAGTTCTGCTGATTTGATCGTTAATACTTCTTACAAATACTCCTGCGGTAATGCTGCCTTTTTCAAGAGTTTTAGTGTAATTTACTTCAACTGAATTGGTAAACTGAGGTCTTAATTCAGGATTTCCGTATGAAGTTACTAATGGAGTAGAAAACTCACGAATAGGTTTTGTCTGCTCTAAACTCGGACGGTCTACACGACGGCTGTAGCTTAATTGTAAAACGTTTTTCTCATTCAAATTATATGTTAAATAAGCAGATGGGTATAATGTAATATAATCATCATCAAATTTACTTTGACCGCTGTTTAAGTTTGCTGCAACTTTGTAGCTCTCAAAACGAGCTCCTAACTGATAGCTGAATTTTTTGTATTTCTGGCCAAAAGTTACGTAAGCAGAATAAATATCAGTGTCGTATTTGTAATTAGAAATTTGTTCAGCAGTTGGAACAGAAGGATTACTTGTATTATAGTCGTTATCTGTTCGTGTAATTCTCGCTTCAGCTCCCGCTTCAAGTGTTGTTTTATCGTTTAGCGGATTAACATAGTCAACATTAAAGGTTCCTAGTTTTCTGCTTTCATGAATATAATCGTTGTAAATTACACTATTTACTGCATTTGCAGGATTTGTTGTTTGTGTGTCAAAGTTTGCATCTTGACTTTCTGCGGTTTTACTGTAATTCCCTTCAAAATCCAGCGTATGTCCTTCTTTTTTAAAGATGTGTTTGTATGCTAAATTATAAGTTCCGGTTTGGTTAGGTCCCTGATATCTTGATTTTTGATAAATGTTTTTAATATTCGGATCACCGTTGTTATAATCAATATCGGTATTTACAATACCAGTTCCAGAAGATTTATTTTGATTAGTGTAAAAAGATAAAGTATTGTGATCGTTGATTAAATAATCCATACCTACTTTGTACAAATAATTATCATTGTCATTTGAAATTTTTAATTTTTGCACTACATCCTGATCTAGTCTTTGAATATTTCCATTGTTGAAATAAGTTCCAAAGTTATTACCGGCATTTCCAAAGAAATTTACTTTTCCGGTTTTATAGTTCAAATCTAAAGACTGGTTGTATTTTGCAGTTTCTCCAAAAGTAATACCGCCGCTGTAACTTCCGTTAAAGCCAGTATTAGCATTTTTGTGTAAAATGATATTGATAATTCCAGACATTCCCTCTGGGTTATATTTTGCACTTGGATTTGTAATCAACTCAATTTTTTTGATAGAAGTTGATGGAATTTGTTTTAATAACTGAGCAGGATCAATATTTGATGGACGCCCATCGATCAATACACGAACATTGTCGTTTCCGCGAAGCGAAAGTTTTCCATCCTGATCTACGTTTACAGACGGAATATTGTTCATAATATCTGATGCTGATGCTCCGGCTGTTGTTAAGTCTTTACCAACGTTGACTACTTTTCTGTCGATTTTTTGTTCTATTGTAGAACGTTCTGCAACAATATTTACTCCTTTTAACTGCGTTGCTTCTTCTTCAAGAGAAACATTTACTGTTGCTGTTTTTTTATTGTCATTTAAAATTACAGAACCAACATATTTTCTAAAACCAATATATTGAATTTCGATTGTGTAGCTTTTTAGAGCTAAATTTTTAAAAGTAAAATCTCCATTGTCATCTGTGTTAACACCTGTCACTACTTTTCCGTTTTCTTTAAGGGAAACAGTTGCGTAAGAAATAGGCGCATTATTAGATTTTTCTACAATTTTTCCCGAGACCGATCCCGAGTTTTGAGCTTGTGCTGTTGCAATTATCCCCAATATTGCAAACAGAAAAAATTTTAGTTTCATAGCTTTTACTTGATTATTTTGATTTGATTGATGATGATGATTATTGTTTTTTTGTTTTTTGATTTTTTCCTTCAATTTAATTTGAAGTTGTTATTAAGACTCATATGTGAACGTTATGTTACATAAAAAAATGAAAAAAAAGATTATTTTTTTGTGAACCGCTGTTTTGTAAGAGATTAACGTTTTGGTTTTTTGATAATTTTAACATTCAACTCAAAACGTTTTTTAAGAAATTCTGAGAGAAATATGTTATTTTATATGTTTTTCATTTTCTCTAATTGACGAATAAGCAGTATCTTTGCTCACTTTAAAATAAGTTTACATGTCATTATCACAAATTCTTACACCTTCTATACAAAAAGCAATACAAGTATTATTTGACGTTTCTGTCGATAAAATCGAGTTTCAAACTACCAGAAAGGAGTTTGAAGGCGATATTACAATGGTAATTTTTCCTTTGTTAAAAGTTATTAAAAGCAATCCGGCAGAACTGGGAAATAAAATAGGAACTTATCTGGTAGAGAATGTTTCTGAAGTTGCCCGCTTTAATGTAGTTTCAGGTTTTTTGAATATTGTAATTTCAGACAGTTATTATGTAGATTTCTTTAACGGAATAAAAGATCAAAAGCAGTTTGGCTTTTTATCTCCAAATCCAGAAGAAAAAGCAGTAATGGTTGAATATTCTTCACCAAATACAAATAAACCATTACACTTAGGACACGTTCGTAACAATTTGTTAGGATATTCTGTTGCAGAAATTCTAAAAGCTTCTGGCAAAAAAGTATACAAAACCCAAATTATCAACGACCGTGGTATTCATATCTGTAAATCGATGCTGGCTTGGGAAAAATTTGGAAACGGAGAAACTCCTGAAAGTTCAGATTTAAAAGGTGATAAGTTAGTTGGTAAATATTATGTAGAATTTGATAAAGCTTATAAAACAGAAATTAATCAATTAATTGAAACGGGTAAAACCGAAGAAGAAGCTAAAAAGCAGGCTCCAATTATTATTGAAGCGCAAGAAATGCTTAAAAAATGGGAAGCCGGTGACGAACAAGTTATAGCACTTTGGAAAAAAATGAACCAATGGGTTTATGATGGTTTTGCAACAACTTACACAAACCTTGGAGTTAATTTTGATAAATACTATTACGAAAGCAATACTTATTTATTAGGTAAAGATGTAGTTCAGGTTGGTCTTGATAAAGGAGTATTCGAAAAAGATCCTGACGGTTCAGTTTGGATTGATTTGACAGATGAAGGTCTGGATCGTAAAATTGTATTACGTTCTGATGGAACTGCAGTTTATATGACTCAGGATATCGGGACAGCAATTCAGCGTGTAAAAGATATGCCAGATGTAGGCGGAATGGTTTATACTGTAGGTAACGAACAAGATTATCATTTTAAAGTATTATTTCTAATCCTGAAAAAACTTGGTTTTGACTGGGCTTCAAGTTTATATCATTTATCATACGGAATGGTTGATTTGCCTTCTGGAAAAATGAAAAGCCGTGAAGGAACTGTTGTTGATGCCGATGATTTGATGCAGGATATGACCGATACAGCTAAACAAATTGCTGAAGACTTAGGAAAATTAGACAGCTATTCGGCAGATGAAAAAGCAAAATTGTATAAAACAATTGGGCTTGGTGCTTTGAAGTATTATATTTTAAAAGTTGATCCTAAAAAACGTATTTTGTTTAATCCGGAAGAATCTGTAGATTTTGCTGGAAATACAGGGCCTTTTATTCAATATACTTACGCGAGAATCCAATCCATTATTCGTAAAGCCGATTTTGATTTTTCTAATAAAATAGAAATTGAAGAACTGCACGAAAAAGAAAAAGAATTGGTAAAACAAATCGAACTTTTCCCTGAAGTAATTCAAAATGCGGCACAAAATCACAGCCCGGCATTAATTGCAAATTACACTTACGATTTGGTAAAAGAGTATAATTCATTTTATCAGTCTGTTCATATTTTAGGTGAAGCAGACTTAACAAAGAAAATTTTCAGAGTGCAGCTTTCTCAAAAGGTTGCCGAAGTCATAAAATCAGCATTTAGCTTATTAGGAATTGAAGTTCCGGAAAGAATGTAAGAAACTTAATAATAATGAAAATTTAAAAGCCGATAGTTTTTTAAAACTCTCGGCTTTTTTTGTTTAATTTTTCTATAGATAATTTAGACGTAATATCGTTCTATAACGTTGTAGAAGTTAATTTTTAAGTTAAAAGCGTAATTTTTGTAGGAAGAGTTTTTTAATTGTATTAATTTTCCTTCTTTATTTAAGATTAGGCATTGTTTTAGTTTTTTTTAAATGAATTTTAGCATTTTGTGAAATGCATTTTTGGGCAAGGTTTTTTAGTTAAATTGCTGCTGCAGAGATAAAAGATAGATGTATAATTGAGTGAATAGCTGAATTTAAAGATACCTCCTTATATTCATTTTTAACTATTTTGAATTAGTACCCCTTTTAGTAAAAATAATAAGGAATAAACCGTCTCTTAAGACGGTTTTTTAATTAATAAAAAAAGCCGGCAGTTTTTAAACTACCGGCTTTTTTATAACTAACACAAATATTTTATTTTACGAATTTATTGATGATCGCATCAGATTCTGCTTTTGCAGCGTTTGGTTTTAAATCAAACAATAAAGAGTAAAGCGCTTTTCTGTCAACTTTAGCTTCTAAATTCAAATCCTGGTGTCTGTCAAAAAGAGTCTGCCATTTGTCACGAACGTTTTTCCAAAGAGCATTATTTTCTTTCCACCATTTTTGAGCAGCGATACATTTAATATCCGGAACTTTAGTATAAACATCAAATCCTTTTTCCTGAGCTAATAAAACATCTTTACCAGCATCGTCACGAACAAGTTTATCATTATCCTGCTCATGATTCCATCCTGTTGCAGTTATTTCGTGAATGTTTCTTCTTTTTAATACGTTATAATCATTACGTTTTGTCTGCTCTCTTCTTGGAAGAGGAGCATCTGCAACGTTAGCCCAGTAATCCTGCCCGTCTACATGTACCCAAGTTGAAGATCCTTCATATCTTGGACTGTCGTCTACCTGATATACTTTTTGAGTCCATTGACCTTTAACAGCTTTTTTGTCTAATTTTTTATATTTCCAAGAATTTCCTTTATCAAACGAATATATGTCTGTGTTTTCATATAACCAGTCTTGTCTCCAGTGTTTAATGATCATATCATCACTTACAATTAATAAGTGCTGCATTGAGATTTTATTGGAGTATCTTCTAATAACTCAACCCATTCTAAAGCTGATTCATGTTTAGTTTCAGATGGTTTGTATGTAAGAGAATCTTTAGGATATGAAAATGTTTCTGTGAAATTAAACTTTACTTCATAACAACCACACATAGATTTGATAGATTTTATGTCTTGTTGTTTTTTGTCCTGACTGAATCCAAGACTGCAAGTTAAAGCCATAATGGCTGAAAAATAAAGGCTTTTTGTAATCATAACTTTTGTTGGTTTTTAAATTTTTTGCAAATATATAAATTTAATTTAGAACAATTAAAAATAGTCATATATTTGTACCGATTATTAAGACTTAATAAAAATAATGAAAATAAAAATTACTCTTTTTGCAGTTTTGCTTTTGTCTCAGGTTTCTGTTTCTCAGGAAGTTAAAAAAGATAGTGTTTCAGCAAACGAATTGTCAGAAGTTAAAGTTACTACTGCGACAAGAACAGAAAGGGTACTTTCATCATTGCCTTTGCCAATGACAATTATTACATCTGAGGCAATTATAAAATCTGGAGTTACAAGATTAAATGAAATTTTAAGTGAGCAGACAGGAATTATTTTGATTCCGGACGAAAGTGGTTTTGAGGGAATTCAAATGCAGGGTTTAGATGCTGCTTATACTATGATTTTAATTGACGGTGTACCGCTTGTTGGAAGAAGCGCCGGTGTTTTGGACCTTTCAAGAGTTTCGGTTGGAAATATAGAGAGAATTGAAATTGTAAAAGGAGCTTCCTCAGCATTGTATGGTTCTGAAGCCATGGGAGGAGTAATAAATGTGATTACTAAAAAACCTAAAAAAGATATGTTTTCGGGTAGTCTTTCTTATAGATATGCTACATTTAATACTAATGATGCAAATACAAATCTTCTTTGGAAGAAAAAGAAATTTTCAGCAAATCTTTTTGCAAATTTTTATTCTACAGATGGATATGATTTAGATAAAAGTACACCATTGAAAAATGTAGAGCCATTTTACAATTTTACGATTCAGCCGAAAATATATTATGATTTCTCAGAAAACTTGAAATTAATTGTAAGTAACCGTTTTTATGACATGAAGATGGATAATGTGGCGATTATTGATTCTGAAAATTATAAAGGAGATGCAAAAGAAAAAGAATGGAACTCACAGGTTAAATTTGAACATAAATGGAGTTCTAAATTATATTCTGAATATGAATTCTATACTACTAATTACAAAAATGATTCGTTTTTAAATGATGCAAATAATGTTCTTTATGAAAGTGCTTATTATAATCAATGGCTTCTGCGTCCGGAGATTAGGACTACGCTTTCAATAAAGAATGATAAATTGACAGGAGGTCTCGGATTAAATTATGAGACTTTGGATAGGACATATTTTGATAAAAAAGTAGAGTTTAATTCGCAATATTTCTTTTTGCAATATGATTGTAATCCAACAGAAAGATGGAATATAATCGCTGGATTTAGATATGATAATCATAGTGTATATGCTTCACAATTCAGTCCGAAACTTGCGGTAAATTTTAAGATTAATGAAAACTTTTCTTTAAAATCTTCAGTAGGATATGGTTATAAAGCACCAGATTTCCGCCAATTATATTTTGATTTTACAAATCCTTCTGTTGGTTATACTGTCTTAGGGTATAATGTAGCCGAAGCGCGATTAAATCAACTTCAGGAGCAAGGGCAGATTTTAAGCAGAGTAGATGGAGTTAACTTTAACAATCCGTTAGAAGCCGAAAGTTCAATAAATTTCAATTTTGGAACTTTTTATAAAAAGAACAAGTTAAGATTAGATGTTAATGCTTTTTATAATTCAATAGAAAATTTAATTGATGCTCGTGTTGTAGCCCAAAAAACAAATGGTCAAAATGTTTTCAGTTACTTTAATATAAGCCAGATTTTTACTTATGGTTTAGAGTTCAATTCAACATACGACTTTACCAAACAATTATCTGTATCATTTGGATATCAGTATCTAACAGCAAAGGATAAATCTGTGGTTGATAATTTCGAGGATTATCAATACATACGTAACTCAGATTTACAAACTGTACAAATTAAAAAGTCTGATTATTTTGGATTGTATAATAGATCAAAACATACTGCTAACGTTAAAGTTGCATATTCTATTCCAAAAATTAAGACCGATATTAATCTACGAGTTTTTTATAGAAGCAAATATGGGATGTTTGATACTAACGGAAATCAAATTTTGGACAAATATGACAAATTTGTCAGTGATTACTTTATAACCAACTTATCAATTTCAAAATATATCGGGGATAAATTTATGCTTCAGGCAGGAGCCAATAATTTACTTGATTTTACAGACCCGAGTCAAATTAGTAACCTGGCAGGAAGGCAGCTTTTTGCACGAATTCAATATAATTTTTAATCAACATTTATTTAACACATTTACAAAATGAAAACAAAATTCTTAAAACTTTCGCTTTTAGCACTATTTATCTTTACAGCATCTTGCAGCAGCGATGATGATAAAAATGAAGTCGTGCCTGTAGTAACTACAAAAGTTTCTAATATTGCTGCACCGCAAACTGGAGGACAAGGACAACCAGCAGGAGGTGCATTTGCAAAATTCAGTTTTTCTCAAAACAAACTAGTAACAGATAATAGCTGGGATATCGCTTTTCGTGGTACTACAATTATTGTAAATGGTGGTGCTAAAATTGGTATTGCAGATGAACCTGAAAGAACAGGATCTGGTGCAGTAAGCATTGTGTCTGGTACTTTTGCAAGCGTAACTGCATTTCCTGCAGCTAGTACTTTTGCTCAAGATGCTGCCGCTGTTTATTCAATCCCTACAGGAAGCGGTAAAGGCTGGTATTCTTATAATGCAGATACTCATATCATTTCCCCTATTGCAGGAAAAGTATTTGTAGTAAAAACACATGATGGTAAATATGCAAAATTTGAAATATTAAGTTACTATAAAGATGCTCCAGCAAGTCCAACACAAACTTCTGAGTCACCATACTATACTTTTAATTTCGCATACCAGGCAAACAGCGCTACAACTTTCTAATAAAGTTTTAGCAACCTCGAATGAATTATTATTCGAGGTTATTTTTTAATTTATAGTTGGTTTTAACATGAAGAAAGTTACTTTTATTTTGTTCTAAGTTTTTTATAAAAAAGATTAAAACAGATAAAGTTATTTTCAAATAAATCACATCAAAAATTTAGTTAATCATTAGCTTTGTTTTTTTATTTTTTTTTGATTTAAGAGGTTAGAATTTTCTAACCTCTTTTTTTTATTTTCTTTGTTGTTAAAATCAAATAGAAATGAACGATTTAATTCTATCTTTGCGCAGCAATTTTTTAAAACGGAATTAACAGGAATATTGATAATTAATTTCTGTGATGCCATTCTCAATATATAATTAATAAGTGAATACAAAATCATATTTCTTTCAGTCTTTTGCAATAGTTGCATTGGCATTTGTTGCTTTCATTGGGTTTAAACAGATTCTTCCGGATAAGATTTTTTCAGAAGGAAAAGTAGATTCCAAAAATGTACTTATTGATAGTCTGCTTCTTGAATCAGTAGCAAAAGATTCTTTGTCTCTGGATGGGGATAATATTGCAGATAAATCTGGTCAGGAAAAAATCGTTTATGATGCATCTGAAGGAATCGAATTTCCATCTGAAACATTTGATAATTATAAAGGATATCAATACCTGATTTCTTTTTATGAAAAATTATATCAATTAGAACAAAACCCACAGGGACACGTTAGAATTGCTTATTATGGAGATTCTATGACCGACGGTGATTTGATTGTACAGGATGTTCGTATGAATTATCAGGAACATTTTGGAGGAAATGGAGTTGGTTTCGTTTCTATTATTTCAGAGTCATCGGCTTCAAGAGGTTCTGTAAAAACATTGTTTTCTAAAAACTGGAAGATACAATCTTATTTAAATGTAAAAAAACCAACAAGTCCGTTTGGAGTAAACGGTCATGTGTTTTTTGCAAATGACAAATCTAATACAACCTGGGTTCAATATGAAGCAGGATTGAATAAATATTCAACTTCTTTAGATAATCCAACATTATTTTACGGAAGATCAGCTAAAAAAGGAAATGTAAATTTTATTATTGGAAAAGATACTTTAAGAAAAAATCTTTCACCAAACAATTTGGTAAACAGTCTAAAAGTAACTTCTGGAAGTATAAAATCTTTCAAAGCTAATTTTATCCACGCCGATTCTATTCCTATTTTTGGATTTAATTTTGATAACGGAATAGGAGTACACGTTGATAATTTCTCTCAAAGAGGAAATTCAGGACTGCCAATTTCTATGTTTGATGCTAATGTAATGCAGGCTTTCAATAATAGTCTAAAATACGATTTGGTTATTCTTCATTACGGAACAAACGTATTGAATTACGGAACTAAAAATTATTCATGGTATCAAAAAGGAATGACTAAAACGGTAAACAAAATAAAAGAGTCGTTTCCGGGAGTTTCTATTTTGATTGTTTCAACAGCTGATAAATCGACTAAATATGATTTAGAAATGAAAACAGATTCTGCTGTTGTGCCATTAATGAATGCTCAAAAAAGATATGCTTTGGATACTGAATCAGGTTTTGTAAATTTATATACTTTAATGGGCGGTGACGGCTCTATGGTAAAATGGGTCGACGAATCTCCGGCTAAAGCCAATAAAGATTACACACACTTTAACCAAAGAGGTGCAAAAGCCATTGGTAATTTGTTGTACAGTCAGTTAAATAAGGGATACGAAGAATATAAAATTCTGCGTGAAAAGCGTGATGGAAGCGTTAAACCTAAAGCGATTAGAAAACCTAAAGCAGATTCCGTATCTGTCAAAAAAGATAGCGTAAATGAATAAACTACTTATTTTCTTTTGTTGTCTTTTTTTTTCAACAAATGATAAACCCGAAACAACAGTCTCACTTCCAATAACTAAAAATATGGTTAGCAAAATCGATTCAACATCGGTCGAAACTTATACAGGAAATCACATCTATAATGCTAAAGTTTTAGAAAGTGTTTTTAAGAGATTGAGGGATAATGAAAGCGACAACAATCAAAAAATAAATATTGTTCATATTGGGGATTCACACATTCAGGGTGATTTAATGACCAATAAAATAAGAAAGTTACTGCAGCAAAAATTTGGAAACGCAGGCCGAGGTTTTGTTTTTCCGTATCAATTAGCCAAAACAAACGGATCGTATAATGAACGTTTCAGCTGTAACAGAATTTGGGAAAGCTATCGAAATATTTACCCGGTTAGAAATTATCCTGTAGGTTTAAGCGGTATTGGACTTTGGAGAGATACCGGCGGATTTGTAATGGAAATGAGCGTTAAAGATGCTGCATATAAGTTTAATACCATTCAGATCATTACGCCCAAAAATGAGAATATGTTTGATCTGGCTTCTGGATCTCAAACCAAGTTTGTTGAAACCACAGAACGAAAAGTAATTACTCATAAAATTAAAAAAGGAGAAGCAATCTCTGTAATTGCAGATAAATATGATGTTTCGGTTGCCGAAATTAAAAGAGCAAATCAGCTGAAATCAAATAATATTCGTGCAGGAAGGATTTTAAAAATTCCAACTAATCAAACGCAGCCAAAAAATATTAAAACATCAGAGTTTGTACCTCTGAATCTTGAATCTGATGCATTTTGTCATTATTATAAATCAGAAAAAGCTTTAGACAGAATTTTTCTTATTCCAAATAAAGAAGCTAAAGATTTTGAATTAAACGGACTTGTTTTAGAGAAAAATGCTCCCGGAATTACCTACAGCGGTATTGGTGTAAACGGTGCAAAGTTTTCGGATTATAATAAATATCCTTTGTTTTTTGAACAGTTAAAAGCATTGCATCCTGATCTTTTAATTTTTTCTTTAGGAACAAATGAAAGTTTCGATAAACTGGAAGCATCTGAATACATTAGAAGATTGAGAGAGTTTATCAAGAACATAAAAGAGCAGAATATAAATGTTCCTATAATCGTCATGACTTCGCCTCCTTCTTTGTTTAGAGGAAGAAAACCAAATCATTTTGTTGGAGAATATGCACAGCGAATAAATGATATTGCCGAAAAAGATGGATTTGCTGTTTGGGATTTATATGATGAATTAGGCGGCTTAAGCGGAATAGGACAGCTGAAAGCAGAAGGGTTAATAGGTAAAGACTGGGTTCATTATTCTAAAAAAGGATATGAAAAACAAGGAAGTTTGTTTACCGAGGCGTTTTTAAAAGCATACGATAATTTTAAATTAAAAAAGTAAGTTGACAACAATAGACAGCATTAATAATTGGTTCATTCAAAATTTTGGTGCAATTACAATAGAACAAGTTGAAAGCTGGTTTGTTTACAATCCAGATGAGAAACTATTATTTAATACCGGTTTATTCTTAGGATTATTTCTGGTATTTTATTTTGTGTATGGTTTTTTACGCAAAACATTTTATTTAAGATTAACGTATGTTATTCTCTTTTCGCTTTTCTTTTACTATAAGTCAAGCGGTATTTACTTTTTACTTTTATTGCTTTCTTCGGTAGTAGATTATGGTTTAAGCCAGATTATCTATAAAGAAACCAAAGACAGCACCAAGAAAATATATTTGGTAATAAGCGTCATCCTGAACTTAGGATTATTGGGTTATTTCAAATACATGAATTTTATGATTGGAACATACAACGATATGTTCAATGGCAATTTAAAATTTCATGATATATTTCTTCCGGTTGGAATTTCGTTTTATACTTTTCAATCGATGAGTTACATTATCGAGATTTATCGCGAAGAAATTAAGCCGACAAAAAACTACATTGAATACCTATTTTTCGTTTCGTTTTTTCCGCAGTTAGTTGCCGGACCAATTGTACGCGCAAAAGATTTCCTTCCGCAGATTTATCAAAAACTGAATCTGACTAAACAAGATGTAAACAACGCCTTGTTTTTGATTATTGGCGGATTAATTAAGAAAACGGTAATTTCAAATTACATTTCGGTAAACTTTGTTGATCGTGTTTTTGATACGCCAATGAATTACACGTCATTTGAAAATTTAATGGCTTCTTACGGATATGCTATTCAAATTTATTGTGATTTCTCAGGATATTCAGATATGGCAATTGGAATCGCTTTGTTGTTAGGATTTAAACTGCCTGCCAACTTTAGAACACCTTATAAATCAACTTCGATTACAGATTTCTGGAGAAGATGGCATATTTCTCTTTCAACCTGGTTAAAAGATTTCTTGTATATTTCGATTGGTGGAAACAGAGAAGGTTCATTCGCCGGATATTTATTCCCGAGTTTGTTCTTCTTTGGATTATTGCTTTGGGGAATTACAAATTACAATATCAGTATAATTCCGTTGATTGTTGCATCTGTTTCGATTGCTGTTTTTTGTTTGTCATTTCTGCTTTCAAGCAAAAAGAAACAAACTTTGGTAACCAATCTAAACCTTTTTACCACAATGCTTTTAGGCGGATTATGGCATGGAGCCGGAGCACAATTTATTGTTTGGGGAGCTTTACACGGATTAGCTTTAGCAGTTCATAAAATTTTCCTTGAATTCTTTCCTGCCAGAAAAGACGGCAAAAGTAATTTCTTGTGGACCTTCTTTTCAATTATAATCACATTCCATTTTGTAGTTTTCTGCTGGATCTTTTTCCGCGCTAGAGATTTCGAAACTGCATTACAGGTAATTAATAATATTGGTCAGTTAACTTTCGAACCAGAACATTGGCAGGCTATTGTTTTAGGATATAAAAATGTGTTTTTATTAATGCTGTTTGGATACGTTTGGCATTTCCTGCCGGAAGTTATTACAAACAAAATGAAGTTCGTTTTCGACAGAACACCATTATTAATAAAAGCAATAATTCTGGGCTTTGTTTACTGGATTGTTTATGCAACAGCCGTTGCCGGTTCACAGCCGTTTATTTACTTCCAGTTTTAATTTTAAGGTTCAAAGTGACAAAGTTACAAAGGCGCAAAGGTTTATTCTTTGCGCCTTTTTTCTTTTGCCGCAGATTAGAAGGATTAAAATGATTCTTTTTCACGCAGATTTTGCAGATTATGGCAGATTTTATTTTTTTGAATTTGAATAATAATTTCTGTGAATCTGCTTAAATCTTTTTATCCCGATAGCTATCGGGAGCGTAAAAAAAAACTTTGCAACCTCGCGATTTTACGAGCAAAAAAACATAGCGTTCTTTGCGTAAACCTTTGCGAACTTTGCGGTTAAATGCAGCTAAATAAAAATTGCCTGAAATATCTAATTAGATTATCTTTGCACTTCAAATAAAGAAAAAGATATGTTTGATAATTTAAGTGATAAGTTAGATAAAGCGTTCCATATATTAAAAGGACACGGTAAAATTACAGAAGTAAACGTTGCCGATACTTTAAAAGAAGTTCGTCGTGCTTTACTTGATGCCGACGTTAACTTTAAAATTGCTAAAGATTTTACAACGAAAGTAAAAGAAAAAGCAATTGGTCAGGACGTTTTAACAACGCTTCAGCCAGGACAATTATTGGTGAAGCTGGTAAAAGATGAGCTGACTGAATTAATGGGGGGTGATGTTGCCGGAGTTAATTTATCTGGAAATCCAAGCGTTATTTTAATGTCGGGACTTCAAGGTTCTGGTAAAACTACTTTCTCAGGAAAATTAGCCAACTTCTTAAAAACGAAGAAAAATAAAAAACCACTTCTTGTAGCGTGTGATATCTACCGTCCTGCGGCGATTAATCAGTTACATGTAGTTGGAGATCAAATAGGTGTTGAAGTATATTCAGAACCAGAAAATAAAAATCCTGTTGAAATTGCTCAAAACGCAATTAAACACGCAAAAGCAAACGGATTTAATGTAGTTATCGTCGATACTGCAGGGCGTTTAGCAGTAGATCAGGAAATGATGGATGAAATTGCACGCGTACACAAAGCAATTCAGCCGCAAGAAACATTGTTCGTTGTCGACTCTATGACAGGACAAGACGCTGTAAATACAGCAAAAGCTTTCAACGATATCTTAAACTTCGATGGAGTTATTTTAACAAAATTAGATGGTGATACTCGTGGTGGAGCAGCAATCTCGATTAAATCGGTTGTAAACAAACCAATCAAATTTGTAGGTACAGGCGAGAAGATGGAAGCAATTGATGTTTTCTATCCAGATCGTATGGCTGAGCGTATATTAGGTATGGGTGACGTTGTGTCGCTTGTAGAAAGAGCTCAGGAACAATTTGATGAAGAAGAAGCTAGAAAACTTCAAAAGAAAATCGCTAAAAACGAATTTGGTTTTGATGATTTTCTAACGCAGATTCAGCAAGTAAAGAAAATGGGTAATATGAAAGACCTGGTAGGAATGATACCAGGAGCTTCAAAAGCCATGAAAGATGTAGAAATAGAAGATGATGCTTTTAAACATATCGAAGCCATCATTCACTCAATGACTCCGGGAGAAAGAAGTAAACCAGCCATTATCGACGTAAAAAGAAAAGCCAGAATCGCTAAAGGTTCCGGAACTAAAGTCGAGCAGGTAAATCAGTTAATGAAGCAGTTTGACCAAATGAGCAAGATGATGAAGATGATGCAGGGGCCAGGCGGAAAAAATCTGATGAAAATGATGGGAGGCATGAAAGGAATGCCAGGAGGAATGCCGAGATAAAATAATTAAAAGTTTCAAGTTTAAGGTTTCAAGTTAAGAGACCAAAACTTGAAACTTTTTTAATTACATAATATTTAAGTTTCGTTTTCAATTTGAAACGTGAAACAAAAGAAAACTTTAAACCTGAAACAAAAACAAATGCAGCTACTAGACGGTAAAAAAACATCTAACGACATTAAAAACGAAATTGCAGCCGAAGTTCAATCTATAAAAGCAGCCGGAGGAAAAGTACCTCATTTAGCAGCTGTTTTGGTTGGAAACAATGGAGCAAGTTTAACTTACGTAGGAAGTAAAGTAAAATCATGCCAGGAAATTGGATTTGATTCTACTTTAGTAAGTCTGCCGGAAACGATTACCGAAGATGAACTTCTAGCTAAAATTAAAGAGTTAAATGAAGATGATAACCTAGACGGATACATCGTTCAATTGCCATTGCCAAAACATATCGACGAGCAGAAAATTTTATTAGCAATCGATCCTGATAAAGACGTTGACGGATTTCACCCAACTAACTTTGGCAGAATGGCTCTTGAAATGGAAAGCTTTATTCCGGCAACGCCATTCGGGATTATGGAATTGTTAGAGCGTTACAAAGTTGAAACTGCAGGAAAACATACTGTTGTAATTGGAAGAAGCCACATCGTAGGACGTCCAATGAGCATCTTAATGAGCCGTAAAGGAAATCCTGGAGACTCTACTGTTACATTAACACACAGCCGTACTAAAGACTTAGCTGAATTCACTAAAAATGCAGATATCATTATTACTGCTTTGGGAGTTCCGGAATTCTTAAAAGCAGATATGGTAAAAGAAGGTGTAACAGTTATCGATGTTGGAATTACTAGAGTAGAAGATGCATCAAATGCAAAAGGATACGTTATTAAAGGTGACGTTGATTTTGAAGGCGTAAGCAAAAAAGCATCATTCATTACACCAGTTCCAGGTGGAGTAGGACCAATGACAATTGCAATGCTGCTTAAAAATACACTTTTAGCAAGAAAAATGAGAAGCGCAAAAAACAAATAAAATCGCGTCAAAATATATTTTAAGGCCTGTTCTATATAGAACAGGCTTTTTTATTGCATTAATTTTTTAAACACATAGGAACATAAGGTTTAAATTCTTAAAAAAGAATTTAAAGAAAAACAAATTTCTCTCACATAGTTTACTCGATCGATTGCTGCTATGTTGTTTAAAAAAAAGTGAAACGCCTTTTTTTACAGTTAGAATATCTATGTTTCTATGTGTTTAAAAATCTGTCCAAACTGCCATTTTAATATATTATTAATAGTTTAAAATTTTGGTTCTTAAAAATAAAGGATACTTTTGCAGCACTTAAAAAAATAACACTTCTCCAAATGGACGATTATTATTATTCGTTAGTATTAAATTAAGCAGCTTTTGAAGTTTCAAAATGCTGCGCTAAAAACCTGTATTTTGAAATGAAAGCCTTTTACACAAACAACAACGGATTGATAGAAATCCAAAAGTGGACTTCAAATTGCTGGATTCACATCGAATCTCCAACAGAATCAGATAAAAATTACTTATTAGAAGAACTTCAAATTCCTGAAGCTTTTTATAATGATATCGAGGATATCGACGAAAGACCCCGTATTGAAATTGAAGACGGCTGGACACTTATCATCATGCGCATTCCTATTAAAAGCGGAGATGTAAAAATTCCTTTTCATACCGTTCCTCTCGGAATCATTTTTAAAGACGGTATCTGTGTTACAATCAGTTTTTATAAAACAGAAATCATACAAGATTTTGTTGCTTATTCACAGCGCAAAAACATCGAAATAGAAGACAACTTCAATTTAGTTCTTAGATTGCTTTTATCATCAAGTGTATGGTATTTGAAATATCTAAAACAAATCAATCAGAAAATAAAACTTGCAGAAGACAATTTAGAGAAATCTATCAAAAATGAAGAATTGCAGGCCCTGCTTCAAATCGAAAAATGTTTTGTATTCTTTATAACCTCTTTAAAAGCTAATGACGTTTTGTTTCAAAGAATCAAAAACCTAAAAGCACACAAGGCTAATTACGATCCGGAATTATTAGAAGATGTTGAAATCGAATTAAATCAGGCTCAGGATACTGCTAATATTTACAACAACATCTTGACCGGAATGATGGATGCTTACGCTTCAGTTATTTCAAATAACATGAATAACATCATGAAGCAGATGACTTCGATTTCTATCATTTTAATGATCCCGACATTAATTGCCAGTTTATACGGAATGAACGTACCAAACGGTCTTGAAGAAAGTAGATACGGAATCTGGATCCTGCTTTTAGTTTCCATTATTTTATCCACTTTTGGAGTGTTTTTATTCAAAAGAAGAAGATGGTTTTAAAGCTATAAGTTACAAAGCAGCTTTCTTAAGAAAGTACTTTTTGTAAGCTTTAGAGAAGCGAAATATTCATAGCAAAGAAGTAAATATTTACAATACAAAGCTCCAGCTGAGAGGCATATTTTAATAATCTAAAATATATGCTACTCCGCTGGAGTTTTTTTATTTTTTCTTATTGAAATTATATTCCGTCAGGGCTGTTTTTTGAGAACCTTTAAATGTTTTTAAATTATAAATAGATTTTTAAGTGTGTGAAAATTAACTCTTTGTTTGATTTTAGTTTTAATCCCTATTTTTTAACAATAAGTTATTATTTGTTTTAATTTATAATGTAAGTTTGTCCCTAATAAAACAAACGATTTAAGCCTGCTGCAAGTATATCAGTCCCCATGATTAAAACTTTTAAATTCCACGCATTATTCTTTCATTTAATTCTTTTAAATAAATTTTTCTCAATACGAAGCAGAATAAAAATGCTGCATTTTTTTGTGTTTTTCTTGTATAGCATTTCCTCTTTTGCACAAAAAAGCACCGTTATCAGTGGTAAAGTTGTTACCGAAAAAGATTCGCCCATTGAATCTGCAACCATTTATTTAATGCATCCTAAAGATTTCTCGATAGTTGTTTATACGCTTTCGGATAAAAATGGTCACTTTAGATTAGAAACTAAATCAGGATCTCAAAACAATATTTTAAAAATTTCGGCAGAAGGTTATCTGGAGTTTTCGGATACAATAGAAAAACGCACTCAGAATATAGATTTGGGAGTTGTCAGACTTATGAAATATGATGTTGAACTGGATGAAGTTATTATTAAAAACGATGCTCCTATCCGAATAAAAAAAGATACCATAGAATTTAATGCTTCTTCTTTTAAGTTACGTCCAGACGCCAATGTAGAAGCTTTGTTGAAAGAATTGCCCGGTGTAACTATTGATATGGACAAAAAAATAATGGTCAATGGAAAAAAGGTTAACCAAGTATTAGTTAACGGAAAACCTTTTTTTGATGCAGATGGAAAAATAGCACTTCAAAACCTTCCTGCTGAGCTCATAAAAAAAGTACAGGTTTCAGACACTAAAACCAAGGAACAGGAATTTACGAAACAAGCTTCGACATCAGAGAATGTTTCAATCAATTTGACAATAGACAAAAAGAAGAATAAAGGCTTTTTTGGCAAATTATTAGGCGGTTATGGAAGTTCAGAAAGATATGAAAGCAGTGCTTTATTAAGTTATTTTAAAGATAAAAGGCGTGTCAGTTTTTTGGCTTCTTCAAATAATATTAATGCATCTGGTTTTTCTATGAACGAGGTTTTTGATAATATGGGAGGAGGAAGAAACGATGGTTCAGACGGTTCTTTTGGGAGCAGAGGAGGAATAACAAAGTCGAATATGATTGGGATAAGTTATACTGACGAGTGGTTTAAGGGAGAAAGCACAGATTTGAACTATTATTTTAACAATTCTAATACAGACAATACAAATAAAACATCAGAACTTACTTTACTTCCAACAGGTTCTTTATTGTCGAAATCTGCTTCAAAAAGCGATCAGGATTTTAATAGACATAATGTAAGTTTAAATTTTGAGTATAAAGTTTCCCCTTCAATAAAAGTTTTTTTTGCACCAGCTATTCAAACAGGAAAAACGGTATCAGTAAATGCCTTTGATAGAAAAACCTGGGATGAGAATAATCAGTTAATTAATTCCAGTAATTCTTTTAATACAACTCAAAGTAATAATACGAATTTTAGAAATAATCTTAGATTTTTTTTAAATGCTAAAAAAGAAGGACGATACTTTACTGCCTCTTTTGAAAACGAGAATTCACGAAACGATTTAGATTCAAAGGTAAATTCATTGACCGTTTTTGCAGAAGGAACAAGTCCCGACGATTTGCGTAATCAAAATGTTACTCAGAAAAACAATAGAGATAAATATATAGGAAATCTTCAATATTTTGAACCAGTAACAGATTCGTTAAGACTGAATTTTTCAGTAATTACAGATTATGAAAAAACAAGCGATGATAAAAAAACATTCGACCGCAATGGTCAGGATATGGAATACGATGTTTTTAATGAATCACTTAGTAATTTTAACTCTTTTAATAGTTTTGGAGTGAACCCAAAAGTGGGTTTTAGTATGAGTATAAAAAAGCTTGATTTATCGGCATCTGCAGGGACTTCTGTTATCAGGACAGAAAATCATGCATTTTATTTAAATGAAACAATAGATTTGAATAAAAACTATTTTATCCCAAACGGAACCATTAGTGCCAATTACAGCATTTCACAATCTCAGAGTGTATTAATGATGTATGAGCGTAAATATACAATTCCAAGTGGTAATCAGGTTTTGGCGGTTGCTGATTTAGATAATCCTTTAGTGGTTAGAACAGGAAATCCTAATTTAAAAGCTTCGACTTTTCATTTTTTACAGACAGGTTTTTCAAGTTATAATTTTGAATCAGATTCGGGTTATTTCCTTCATTTTAGTACGACCTATTTTGATAATCAGATTGTGGGAGCTTCTGCTTATAACAGTTCAGGGAAACAGATTTCAACTTTTGATAATGTTGAAGGCACATACGATATGTTACTGGCAGGAGAATGGAACAAAAGGATAAAGAAAGATGTGAATACTTTTGGACTGCGGTTTTCTCTGTATGCTAATTATAATTTAAATAAAGGTTTTACAAATAACCAGCTGTATGAGGCAAAAGCATTTAGACTCAATCCCGGCTTTGGATTTACATATGAATATGGTGAATTGTTAAATATCCAGCCGTATTATAACTTTACATATAATGACATTCGATATAATAATACTTCTTTAAGTTCAACTTCAAATACAACTCATAATTTTAATGTCGAAATAACAAACTTCTGGCCTAAGAACTGGGTTTTTGGAAACGACTTTGGTTACAACTATAATTCAAATATTTCTGGACCATATAAAAGAGATTTCTATTTATGGAACACTAGTTTGTCCTACAAATTCGCGAAACAATTTACATTCAAAGTAAAAGTTTATGATTTACTCAATCAAAATCAGAGCACTTCGAGAACCATTACTTCAACAGCTGTTGTTGATTCAGAAAGTAATGTTTTAAAGCGTTATGTCATGTTTTCTTTATTGTATAAATTTAAAAATTTTGTAACCAATGAGAGTTAGTCTTTAGAAAGTAAATTAATTCTAAGATTAGTTTTTTGAAAAAAGCGATCTTTTTTTATTGCTGTTTCAAAATAAGTAATAACTTTGTAGCGCAAAGTACTTTAATTATGAATCAAAAGCACCAAGAAGATTTAGCACATATTCGTTCCATGATGGAACGCTCTTCAAGATTTATATCATTAAGCGGACTTTCTGGAGTTTTCGCAGGTCTTTCGGCTTTAATTGGCGGAATCTATGTTTACCAGCTGTTTAAAGCAAACGGAATGGATTATTTAAATGATGAGCATAGATTATATTCTGCGAATCTGGTTTCAGAACTATTCTGGATTGGAATTACAATTTTAGTATTTGCATTTGCATTCGGAATCTTTTTTACTATTAGAAAAAGCCGAAAATATAATTTACCAATCTGGACATCGGCAACTAAAAAAATGGTATTCAACCTTGCAGTGCCCTTATTTGCAGGCGGAATATTCTGCCTGGCTTTAATGCATCATGGCTATTTTGGTTTAGTAGCGCCGTCTACTTTAATATTTTATGGATTAGCCGTTATAAATGCTGAAAAATATACATTTTCTGATATAAAATATCTTGGTTTTTCGGAACTGATTTTAGGATGTATTGCACTTTTTAATATAGGATATGGGTTGATTTTTTGGATTCTGGGATTCGGAATTCTGCATATCGTATACGGATTAGTGATGTTCAAAAAATACAAATAACCCAATGGGAATTATTGATAAACTAAATAAAGATTTTGAAAGCCGTGTCAGACTAGGTATTATGTCCGTTCTGATGGTTAACGACTGGGTAGATTTTACCGAGATGAAAACACTTTTAAATATCACCGATGGTAATTTAGCTAGTCATTCCTCAGCATTAGAAAAATCAGAATATATCGAGATTAAGAAAGAATTTGTGGGTAAAAAGCCAAAAACATCTTATCAGGTAACACCGCTTGGCCGCGCGGCGTTTAAAGAGCACCTTTCTTACCTCGAAAAATTAATGAAATCGTAATAACTATATTTTTTTGTCTAATAACTTTGAAATACAAAGTACTTTTAACTTTAGAATCATGAAAAAACATCAAATTATTTTAGCTTGTACAGTGATATTTACACTGCTTTTTTACAACCAGTCTCCCGGAGTTAATCTCTCAATTTTTGGGGTAATGCTAACGCTTTTAATTAGTTACTTCTTTCAGGAGAAGTTTGTCGACAGGTCACATTTAGTTCTGGTTGTAACCTCTATTTTGTCTTGTTTTGCTTTTGCATGGTATGGAGATGCTGCTTCATTTTTTGCTTTAGCATTGTCAATCCTGTTTTTACAATTTAAAACCCACGATGGAGAACTTAAAATTGTACAGATTTTTCCATTGATATTCTTAAACGGAATTACATCGTTAGGACGAGTTTTTCTTTTTAACCAATGGCTTCCTGAACGAAAAATTCATAATGACCTTGCCAAGAAGATCGTGGCATTTTTTGTAATTCCGCTTCTGTTTTTAGGATTGTTTTTTATTGTTTACTCTTTCGGAAGCAATCATTTTTCATCATTATTTACAGATTATACTTTAGATATTGATATTTTTCAATTAATCTTAATCAGCATACTTGGATTTTATGTTTCATTCAGCTTCTGGAATTACTGGGTGCCAGATGCCTGTTATGAATTCAACCCAAAACTTAGTAACGAATTCAGTAATATTTCTGAAGTAAAAAATCAAAGTACATTTTCATTTCTCGATTTGGATTTTGAAAGAAAAAGCGGTGAAATCACATTATTTCTATTGAATATTATGCTTTTGGTTTTCATAGCGACATACAATTACGAACAGTTTTTTGAAGTAATCGAAAAAACGAACCTAAGTGCAGATACTCACGAACGTGTAAATGCAGTAATTTTTTCAATTCTAATGGCAGTCGGCGTAATCCTGTTTTACTTTAAAGGAGGTTTTAATTTTGATGAAAAAGCGCACTTACTAAAAAAACTTGCCAAAGTATGGATTGTCTTAAATGTGGTTTTGATTGTAAGTGCCATGATTAAAAACACAGAATATGTTTCGTTTTATGGTTTAACTTATAAACGTTTGGGAGTTTACGCTTTCTTAATTCTTGCCATTATAGGATTAGTTTATTCTTTCTTAAAAATAACAAAACAAAAAACAAATGCTTATCTGGTAAATCAGATGGTTTGGTATTTCTACAGTACGATTTTAATATGCAGTTTTTTTAATTGGGGAAATCTAATTACTAATTATAATATCTCAGTAAATAAAGGTGTGGAACCTAAATTTTTAAGCAGTTTGAACTTCAATGATGAAGCTCGAAGAGAATATTTTAAAAAGAATAACCTAGATGGACAATACCCCGAAGCAGTGAGAGAAGAAATGATAGGAAATTATCAGGAAGCAGGGTTTTTATCGAAGGCCTTATATTATGATTTTGTGGAAGTTAAGCGATAAAAATGTTAAGAAATCTTTATGAAAAATTAATTTATTTTTATAAAGATTTTTTTTACTTATAGCCTTGCTAATTAATTTCTATTATAAGATATTTGCTGACAAATTGTTAAAGTTAATATAAAATCTTAACCTGCAGAAAACTATGAAAAAAATTACTATGATTCTTTTTTTAACATTCGCCGGCTTCACTGGTTTCGCCCAGAGAACAGCTGATGAAGTGTTAAAAATGAATTCGAAAATCGAAGATTTAATGCAAAATCCTATTACAGGGGTTATTGTTGTTAAAGAAGGGAATGTTGTAAAGGGGATCAACCCTGAAACTAAAGCAGAAGCTTGGAGTTTTGATGCTGATAAAGCTGTTGGTGAAGGAACTACGCTTGAGGCATTAAGCAAATTAGACACAGACAACTTATTTGCAAGCAAAAGAATTTTAAAGAATATCGATGGTACTCCATACATTGAGGCTTTAGTGAACTACAAAACTGTTTTAATCAATACTCTTGATGGAAAAGTAGTTTACAATTCTGCTAACTATAAATACACTGTTTTTAACAGTCAATTTTTATATGGTGAAAACCAATATTTAGTAAAAGGTGCTGAAAACGGAAAAGTGATCGCGTCATTAATCGACCTTAATACAGGAAACGTATTATGGAAAACAGAGCAGGGAGATGCAAAAAGCGCATTTGCTTCGATGTTTACTTTTAAAGCAAACTTTTCTAACGAAGCAGAAGTAAGTGCTAATACAATCTATTCTCTTTACATGGGTAGATTATCTGCAATTGACAGAAATACAGGTGCTTTAAAATGGGTTGGAGAATTAGAATATACAAAAGTATTCCCAACTCAAAATGATAAAAACTTAGTTGTAATTAACAGCAAAGGATTAATTTCATTTAAACAATACTTAAACGTATTAGATGCTGAAACTGGAAAACCAATCTGGGAAGATGCTATCAAAACAAAATACATTGTTTATTTAGAAGATTGGGGAGATAAAATCCTTGTAGCTCACAACAGCGGATTCAACTTTTATAATTTAAAAGACGGATCTAAAGTTTGGAAAAAAGATGCTCGCGGCGACGGATTGAAAAAAGTAATTTCTATTGACGGTGATTATTTATATGTTGCTGAAAACGAAATGATGCTGATTGACAAAGACGGTCAGAAAAAATGGAAAAGCTTCATCGAAATTTCTGATGATAAAGAAGATGCAATTAACTACTTAGGTAAAGTTGATGATAAAGTTTTATACTTAACAGCTACTTATGGTAACATGGTAGATTATAAAACTGGTAAAAAATTATGGAGAGGAAACTTGAAATTCAACGCAAAACGTCCTTTATTAAACGTTTTTGACGAAGAAAATAATCAATTCTTAGTGTATAACGACGAAGAACTTTTCAAATTCAATACTACTGTAAAAGATAAACCGGACCCATTTGCAAAGGTTAATATCAAAAAAGAAAAAGAATTAAATTCTATCGAATTATTTTCATGGGGAGTAGCCCTTTCTGGACCTACAGAAGTTATGGGAGTAAGTAAAGAAGGAAAAGTTTTATACCACAGAATCTATACACAGCCTGGTGACGGAGGAAGAGCTTGGGGACAAGCTTTAGCAACTGCAGGATCTATTGGTTTAGGAGTTTCTGCTGGATATAATGCTGCTGTAGGATCTGAGTGGAGAATGGTTTACATTGATCCGGCTACAGGACAGGAAACAGGTTCAAGTGTTATTAAAAAACAAAACGACAAACAATTAAACAGAGCAGCAAAACAGGCAGCAGGTTCTGCAGCTTTAGCTGACGTTTCTAAAAGATTTTCACAGCGTTTTGATGCAATGAGACAAAGCCGTGATTTCTCTTATATCTTTGCTAAAGATGAGGCAACTCAGAAAAAAGTTTTAGTTAAAGTAAGAAAAGATGACGGAACAGAATTAGATAAAATCTTATTCGAAAACATGCGTCCAATCTATGAAGTAGATTTTGCTACACAGTCAGTTTACTACATTTTTGAAAATGAATTAAGAATTTTTAACAACAAAATCTAATTCAAAATTTAAATAAAACAAAAGGCGTATTGATATTCAATACGCCTTTTTTTATGAGAGAAATTAATTGTTGCCTCTTTTTCTAAATCTAGGATCATTTTTAGAAATAAACGTTGATCTTCGACTTGGAGTTGGAGCTGCAGCCTTTGGAAGACTCGCTTCTTCAGTTTTACTCGAAGGCTCTATTAATTTATTTAATTCTTTAATTTCAGCATCAGTTAAATCACGGTAGCGCCCAACCGGAACATCCAGCGAGATATTAATGATTCTAATACGTTTTAAGGCAGTAACTTCATAACCCAGATACTCAGACATTCTTCTAATCTGACGGTTTAATCCCTGCGTTAAAATAATCTTGAAAGTGTATTTGCTGATTTGCTCTACTTTACATTTTTTTGTGACAGTATCTAAAATAGGAACTCCATTACCCATACGCTGAATAAAACGTTCTGTAATAGGTTTGTTAACTGTAACCGTATATTCTTTTTCGTGATTGTTTCTGGCACGCAAAATCTTGTTTACGATATCACCGTCATTAGTCATAAAAATTAATCCTTCACTCGCTTTATCCAGCCTTCCAATTGGGAAAATACGTTTAGGATAATTAATATAATCGACAATATTATTTTTAACCTCTAAGTTAGTGGTACATTCAATTCCTACTGGTTTATTAAAAGCCAGATAAACCAATTTTTCGTGTTTTTCAACGATTAATTTACCGTCAATGCGTATTTCATCATCTGATGAAACTTTAGTTCCCATTTCAGCAGCTGCACCATTTATTGTTACGCGTCCTTCTTCAATTAATTTATCGGCTTCACGACGAGAACAATAACCCGTTTCACCTATAAATTTATTCAGACGTTTTAAATTTTCTTCCATATTGCAAAAGTAGCTAAAATTTAGACTTCTTAGAATTTTAGATTTCAGACTTTAGATTTAAAAAAAAACTTGTCCTTTTGAATCTTTGTTACTTTCTCTCTTCAGAAGAAAAAAGAAACTCAATTACCTTATCGTATAATTCATCATCATGCATTCCGTGGCCTAAACCGCTGGTTTCAATAAACTGGCTGTTTTTCCAATTACTGGCTATTTTTTTTCCTTCATCAAAAGCAACTATTTTGTCTGAAGTATCATGTGCAATAAAACCTGGAATAGTAAATTGAGATGCAAATTTTTGTCCTGAGAAATCTTCTAGTTTAAAATTAAAACGATCCAGGAATTTGCTTTCTAAAAGAGAAAACATTTTGGTGTTTAAACTCAGCATTGAAACATAATTGTCAATCAAAGTTTTTAATTCAGAAGGAGCGCCAAGAATTACCATTTTATTGATGCTTGTATTCGGAAATAAATATTGATGATAAACGCAGGCTGCGCCGCCAATAGAATGTCCAATTATAATTTCCGGCTGATATTTTTCGACTGCTTTATTGATGAATTCAGCGTAAAGAGGAACATTAAATTCTTTTCCGCTGCTTTGTCCGTGTGCAGGAGCATCAAGCGCTATAATTGTACTTCCGGATTTTTGAAGATGAGGCAGTGTTTTTTTCCAGCGTGATGAATTGCTTTCCCAGCCGTGAACTAATAAAATTTTGGTTTCATTTCCTTTCCAGACATAAGTTTGAAAATGGTGTTCATTGTGGTGAAAAATTTCTGTCTCTGTATTTTGTAAAACTTTAGGAAGTTTTTCTTTTTGTAATCTGCCTATTCTGGGCTGGCTGAAAAGTGCATAAGAAAGTTCAAGAGCCTTTTGCGGACGCACGTAACTTAAAAAATTAATATAAGTGCCAACAGATTTTAATGTGATGAAACGAATTCCTTTTTTAATTTTCAAAACTTAAATTTTTTCTAAAGATAAAAAAAGGTCTGCCACGAATTACACAAATGGGCGCGAATTTTTTATTCTCAAACGAATAGATTAAAAAATAATTTGTGAAAATTCGTGGAATTCGTGGCAAAATAAACGTAAAAAAAAGTCCCGATTAAATCGGGACTTGATATTTAGAATTTTGAGAACAATTGTTCCATTTTTTCTTTTTCTTCTTCAGCTAATTGTGTGTCAACTAAGATTCTTCCAGAGTGCTCATCAGTAATGATTTTTTTTCTTGAAGCGATTTCAACCTGAGTTTGAGGCGGAATCGTGAAGAAAGATCCTGCAGAAGCTCCTCTTTCGATAGAAACTACAGCTAATCCGTTACGAACACTGCTTCTGATTCTGTTGTAAGCAGCTAATAATCTGTCTTCGATTTGTGCTGAATATTCAGCAGATTTCTCAGTTAAGAAAGTTTCTTCTTTCTGAGTTTCTGCCATGATAGCATCTAATTCAGATTTTTTATGTTTTAAATGAGAGCTTTTAGCATCAAGTTTTTCTTTTAAGTTAGAAATAACTTCTTTTTTATGCTCGATAGAAGCTTTCATTTCTTTGATTTGCTTTTCAGCCAATTGAATTTCTAATTCCTGAAATTCAACTTCTTTTGTCAAAGAATTAAATTCTCTGTTGTTACGTACTGATTCTTGTTGTTTTGTGTACTTTTTGATAACCTCTTTATGCTCCTCAATAGCAATTTTCTTTGCTTTGATTTGCTCCTCAATCACTTCAAGTTCACCTTTCAGTTTTTCTGAACGAGTGCTCAAACCTGCAACTTCATCTTCTAAATCTTCAACCTCTAAAGGAAGTTCTCCTCTAACGTTTCTGATTTCGTCAATTCTAGAGTCAATAAGCTGTAAATCGTATATTGCTCTTAACTTGTCCTCAACACTTAATTCTTTCGTATTCGTCATATTCTATAAGTACTTAACTGGATTTGTATTTTCTTCTGATAAAATGATCGCAAAATTAAGAATTTTTTTTCGAAGATAATCAACAATATAGTTTTTTGTATAGCGTTCACTCTCAAAATGACCAATATCTGCCAAAAGTAACTTATTTTCGGCTTCATAAAACTGATGATACTTTAAATCAGCGGTTAAAAAAGCATCGGCTCCAGCCTGAATTGCATTTTTAATGGCAAAACTTCCAGATCCGCCCAAAACGGCTACTTTTTTTATTTTTTTTCCTGTAAAAGCCGAATGACGAATACCTCTTGCAATCATAATATCTTTTGCATACAAAAGAAATTCTTTTTCATCCATTTCATTTTCAAGTTCGCCAATCATTCCTAAACCAATATTTTGATGTGCGTTTTGCAAATCGTAGATTTCATAAGCGACTTCTTCATAGATATGATTGGTTAAAAGTGCTTTTAAAACTCTGGATTGTAAATGTTTTTCAAAAATAACTTCGATTTTTATTTCAGTTCCGGTATGTAATTTTCCTTTTTCACCAATAACCGGATTGCTTTTTTCGTTTCCTTTAAAAGTAAAAAATCCTTCAGAGTTAAAACTGCAGTTATCATAATTTCCAATTGTTCCTGCGCCGGCTTCAAACATTGCGTTGCGGACTTTTTCTGCATTATCAGGTACGGTATAAGTAACTAATTTTTGAATAAACTGCTGTTTTGGAATTAAAATCCTGGTGTTGATTAAACCCAATGCATGACTGAAAATTTTATTAACGCCTTGCAAATGGTTGTCTAAAGCAGTATGAACGGCATAGATAGCAATATCATTTTTGATAGCTTTTAAAATGGCGCGTTCAACATAATTTTTGCCTGTAATTTTTTTAATTCCTGAAAAAAGAATTGGATGAAAACAAACAACAAGATTGCAGTTTTTGGTTTTTGCCTCCTCAATTACATTTTCCAACGCATCGTGGCAGACTAAAATTCCGGTACTTTCTGTTTCCGGATTACCAACTAAAAGGCCGACATTGTCAAAATCTTCTGCATAGGCAAGAGGTGCCATTTCTTCTAGTACGGTTATTATATCTTTGATTTTCATGTAAATTATTGTTTCAGGTTTCAAGTTTCAGGTTTTTTATGTTGTGTAAATTGAAACTTTATAACAAATTAACGAAAAAAAAAGTTTTTTGAGACCTATTTCGATCAAGGGTTTCTTGTTTGGGAATATATACTAATTATTATACATTATTTGTACTATTAATATATATTATTTATACTAAGTATACGATTTTGTATATTTGTAATTCTAAATCATAAGTCATGACTACAATAAAAATTGACGAGAAAACGAAAACAGGAAAAGCATTTATGGCTATGTTTGAGACGTTTTTTAAAGGTGTTGAAGGCATTGAAATAGTTGAGCCAGATTATGGGCAGGTTAATGAGGAGCCAAGTATTTATAGTTCTGAATTTGTTGAGAAAGTTAAAAAAGCAGAAGAAAATATTAAAAACGGTGAAACAACAACGCTAAATCCAGATGATATATGGGGAAGTTTAGGGTTGAAGTAACTAAGGTGGCCAATCAGGACATTGAAAAACACAAAAAATCAGGAAATAAAATTTCTATTAAAAATATTGCTAAAATTTTAATCGATCTTACAGAGAATCCATATGAAGGTTTTGGAAATCCAGAACCATTAAAATATGAATATTCAGGATTATGGTCAAGACGTATTAACCAAAAAGATCGGTTAATTTATCGTGTAGATGACGAAGTTGTAACTGTATTTGTAATTTCTGCAATGGGTCATTATTCAGATAAATAATTCTATGAACTTACTTCGAAAAATACTTTTTCCATTTGCCATTTTATACGGATTGATTACCAGCATCCGTAATTTTCTTTTTGATAAAGGAATCCTGAAATCAACTTCATTCGATTTGCCGGTTATTGCCGTAGGAAATCTGAGTGTAGGCGGAACCGGAAAAACTCCTCAAATAGAATATTTAATTCGATTATTGTCTAACAAATATAGAGCAGCCACTTTGAGCCGCGGTTACAAAAGAAAGTCTGAGGGTTTTGTTCTGGCCGATGAAAATTCTAATGCCGAAATTTTGGGAGATGAACCTTTTCAGTTTTATCAAAAATTTCCAGATGTTCAGGTTGCCGTTGATGCCAATCGTACTAACGGAATCACGCAATTGCTTTCGCAGAATGTAAAACCGCAGGTTATTTTATTAGATGATGCTTATCAGCACCGAAAAGTAAAAGCGGGATTTTATATTTTATTGACTTCTTATGATGATTTGTACGCAGATGATTTTATGCTTCCAACGGGAAATTTAAGAGAAAGCAGGAGCGGAGCAAACAGAGCCAATATTGTTGTGGTTACAAAATGCCCAAAAAATTTATCAGAAGAAAAACAAGCCGAAATTCGTTTGAAATTAAAACTAAGCTGCTCTCAGCAGATCTTTTTTACTTATATCGACTACGATGTTGAAATTTATGGTAAAGATGAAAAAATATCGGCTGCAGAAATTAAATCAGAATCGAAATTACTTTTGGCCGGAATTGCAAAACCTAAACCATTTTTTGAGTATTTAAAAAATGAAAATGATGAATGTTTAACCTTTCCTGATCATCATCATTTTTCTGATGCCGACTTAGAATCGATTCAAAACAAAGCAAATGGCAGAAAAATAATTACAACCGAAAAAGATTATGTTCGTTTAAAAGATTCTAAGCTGGTTTCACAATTGTATTATCTGCCCATAAAAAGCACATTTATAAATCACCAGCAAAATTTTGACGTTTCGATTTTGCAGTATATAAAAGAAAACTTAGAACCTTAGCAGCTTTAAAGAATCAATCAAAGAATTTAGCAATTGTACTGTAAAATACATCAGGAACAAAAGGTTTGGTAATAACATCATTCATTCCAAATGATAAAAGCATATCTCTGTTTTCGTCAAGAGAAATAGCAGTTAGTGCAATAATTGGAGTGGTTTTATCAAATTCTCTAATTTGCTGGGTTGCTGTAGTTCCGTTTATTCCAGGTAAATGAACGTCCATTAAAATCATATCAAAACGTTTTACTTTTAAAAGCTCAACTGCCTCTTCGCCATTGTCCAGGATTTCGCAGGTAATCGCTTTGTTTTCAAGCATTTTTCTTGTTATCATTTGATTGATTTTATTGTCTTCAATCAACAGAATAGATTTATGCTTAAGCTGTTTATCGTTATATGGTTTTTCTTCTGTAACTGCTTCCAATGGTTCGTTATTAATTTTAAAATTTAATTTAAAAGTAAAAGTCGATCCTTTGCCCACTTCACTTTTTAGTTTGATTTCGCCACCTAAAAGTTCAATTAACTTTTTAACAATCGTAAGCCCTAAGCCCGTTCCGCCATATTTTCTATTAACCTCAATAGAACCTTGCGAGAAACTTTCAAAAACAGTCTGCAGTTTATCTTCTGGAATACCAATTCCGGTATCTACGATTTCAAAATAAACAGTTGCGTTTTCGTCTTCTTCTGCAAATAATTTTGCAATAACACTAACTTGTCCGTTTTGAGTAAATTTTAGGGCGTTGTTAATTAGGTTTAATATAATTTGAGATAATTTTGTTGGATCACCAATCAGGATGTCAGGAATTGCTTTGTCGATCTCAAGATTGAAGTAGTTTTTATTGGCCGTTGCCAGTTCTTTGAGAGAACTCTGAATATTAAAAAGCAATTCTTTTAAATTGAAACTAATGTTCTCGACTTCAACTTTTGTAGAATCGATTTTGTTGATTTCGAGAATTTCATTGATAAAAGTGGTTAAATAGTTTCCTGAGAATTTTAACGACTCTAAATATTTTAATTGTGCCTTTTTTGGATTGTCTTCCAGAAGTAAATGAGTAATTCCGTTGATCGCATTTAGCGGAGTCCGGAGTTCATGACTTACAGTTGATAAAAATTCAGATCTTGCTTTTGATGCTTTTTCTGCTTTGTTTTTAGCCAGAATAAGCTCTTTGTTTTTTTCTCTTAAAAGCAGATTATTTTGATTACGAATAATATTGTTTTTATATAAAGCTAAACTTAAGAGCGATAAAATAGAGATTAAGGCAATTGCCAGAATGCTTACTAATTTTGAATACCGATAGGTTTTTAACTGAATTTTTTCTTCACTTTCTCTTTTAATGGTATTGTTTAGGTTTTGATTTTTTTTGAATTTTTCAAATTCATTAAAATCAATTTTCGCATTTTTCAGCTTTAAAATATAATTTTCTAATTGATAATGCTCATCTAAATACGAGTAGGCGAGGTCGTAGTTTTTATTTTGCTTATAGTACCGGCTTATGGCTAAGACAATTTTTGATTTTTGAGCCAGATCGTTTGTTTTTTCATTGTAATCTAAAGCTTTATCAAAATAAATCATGGCAGAATCGTTACGTTTTAACTGGGTTTCAATTAATCCGAGTTGATAATACGATTTGATTTTTGTTTTTATTACAGATGAATTATCTGGTTTTTTTATTATTTTTTGAAAAGTTTTAAGGGCTAACGGATAGTTTTTATTTGCTTTAAACGCCATTGCTTTCTGAAAGTTCAAAATTTCAGAACTGTCTACTACGCCAAGCTCTTTTAAGAGTTTCTGAGCTTTTAGGTAATAAATATCAGCAGTTTTATAATCTCCTTGTGCGGTATTTGCTGCGCCAATATAGTGAAGGGCTAAAATTTTAGTGCAGGTTGGTTTTATACTGTCAAAAGAAGCTGCACTTTTATGAAAGTTTTTTAAAGCTTCATCGTACTTCCGCTGATTGTAATATATTTTACCAAGCTTAAAAGTCTGATTGCCTAAATCTTCGGGAATGTGGTTTGTTTCGCAAAAATCAATAGATTTTTTTGTCAAAAGAACCGCTTCATTGTATTCTTTACTATTCAGTTTTTTATTTGCCAGTTTGTTATAATAGGAAATACTGTCTGTATTCTGTTTGGTTTGAGAATACAAAAATGGATTTAAAAAACAAACAACAATTAAAAGATAGTAGTACTTCATGTATGGCAGCGCTTTTACAATGAATCTTATGTTTTTCTTATCAGTAAAATCAAATCGATTAATCGTGATGAATAGCCAATTTCGTTATCGTACCATCCTACAACTTTTACCATTTTGTCTATGACAGAAGTAAGCTGTGCGTCGAACAAGCACGAATGTGTATTGCCAATTATATCAACAGAAACGATAGGATCTTCTGTGTAATCTAATATTCCTTTTAAATTTGTTTTTGAGGCTTTTTGAAATGCAATGTTAATTTCTTCAATAGTAACAGCACGTTTAACATTGAACGTGATGTCTGTCAATGAACCATCGGGAACAGGTACACGAATACCGCATCCCCCGATTTTTTCGTGCAATTTAGGAAAAATTTTCGTTAATGCCTTAGCTGCACCTGTTGTTGTAGGAACAATCGACTGACTGGCTCCTCTCGCACGGCGTAAATCCTTATGCGGCTGGTCGTGAAGACTTTGGTCTGTCGTAAAAGAATGTATTGTGGTGATGTAAGCCTGCTCAATTCCGCACAGTTCTTCGATGATTTTTATCATCGGTGCAGCATTATTTGTAGTACAGCTTGCATTAGAAACAATATTTTCTGTTCCGTCTAATATATTTTCGTTTACACCAAGAACAACTGTTTTAATTGTATCAACTTCTGATGGGGCAGAAAGTATCACTTTTTTTGCTCCGGCTTCAATATGTGCATTTAATTCTTCATGTGTTTTGTATTTCCCTGTCGATTCAATTACAAAATCTATCGAATGACTTTTCCAGTCCAGATTTGAAATACTTTTTTCATGAAAAAATAAATAATGTTTTTCGTTGACAATAATTCCTTCTTCGTCAAAACTTACAGCAAAAGGAAGAACTCCATGAATAGTGTCGTATTTTATTAAATGCGACATGGTTTTATTATCTGCAATATCATTAATTGCAACAACTTCAATTTCAGGATGATTTATAAGAAGACGAAATAAATTTCTTCCAATTCTTCCAAAACCATTAATAGCAATTCTTGTTTTCAATTTCTTGTTTATTCGTTTAACTGTTTAATCGTTTAATCGGTTTTACAATTAAACGATTAGACGATTAAACTTTATTCTATAAAATGTGTTTTTGTGCTTTGTATGAAGAACGAACAAGAGGGCCGCTTTCTACATGACGGAAACCTAATTCTATACCGTATTTTTCGTATTTAGCAAACAATTCAGGAGTAATGAATTCTTTTACCGGCAAATGTTTTTTAGTTGGCTGTAAGTATTGGCCAATCGTAACAACATCAACATTTGCATCACGTAAATCTCTCATTGTCTGGTACACTTCTTCCTCGGTTTCACCAAGTCCAAGCATAATTCCAGATTTGGTTCTGTTTATTCCTTTTTCTTTCAGGTAGCGTAAAACTTCTAAGCTTCTGTCGTATTTCGCCTGAATACGTACTTCGCGTGTTAAACGACGAACAGTTTCCATATTATGCGAAACTACTTCAGGATTTGCTTCAACAATTCTGTCAATGTTTCTTTCAATTCCCTGAAAGTCCGGAATTAAAGTTTCAAGAGTAGTATTTGGGTTCATTCTGCGGATGGCTCTTACGGTTTCCATCCAAATGATAGAACCGCCATCTTTTAAATCATCTCTGTCAACACTTGTAATTACAGCGTGTTTGATATTCATGATTTTAATAGAACGTGCTACTTTTTCAGGTTCGTCCCAATCTACCGTTTCAGGTCTGCCGGTTTTAACACCGCAAAAACCGCAAGAACGTGTACAAACGTTTCCTAAAATCATAAAAGTTGCCGTTCCCTCACCCCAGCATTCTCCCATATTTGGGCAGCTTCCAGAGGTGCAAATTGTATTTAAACTGTATTTGTCAACTAAACCGCGCAGTTCAGTATATTTTTGTCCAATAGGTAATTTTACCTTCAACCATTTTGGTTTTGCAGGTGGTATGTTTTCAATGACTGTTTCCATATATCATAAATCTGAATACAAAGATACGGAATGTAGTTTATTTGGAGATGCTAATTTAGTTTTCGTTTGCTTTTTACACATTCTCATTTCATTTAAAAATAGTAAGTTCAAATATTAATTATTTGTATTTATAGAGTTTTTATGGTTTGTTTTTTTATTCTTCTTTAATATTTTGATGTTTTAGTCTGATTTTTAAAATTTTAAATCCTGTCTTATTCTATTATAAATTTGACGTTTTTGGGTCATGTGAAATTTATGCTGTAGTAATTTTGTTGTTAATTTAAAGTTTAATAACATGAAAAAAAGATTTACTGTATTAGGAATTTTATTGGCAGCTTTTAGTTTTACTCAAATGAATGCACAAATACTTTCAGACAAAGCTATGGGAGCTTTGAGTAAAGGGGTGTCAGGATTTACTTTTAGCGACGCAGATGCTGCCGCTTTAGCTAAAGAATCAATTGCCGAAATGGATGCAAATAATCCTGTTGCAGGACCTGAGGACGGATATTCAATTCGATTGAATCGTGTATTTGGAAAACATATTTCAAGTGAGGGAGTTACTTTAAACTATAAAGTTTATTTAGTAAAAGATATTAATGCTTTTGCCTGCGCAGATGGAAGTGTGCGTGTATTTGCCGGTTTAATGGATATAATGGATGATAATGAACTGCTTGCCGTTATTGGACATGAAATTGGCCACGTAGTAAATCATGATTCAAGAGACGCTGTAAAAGCGGCTTATAAAAAAGAAGCTTTACTAGATGCAGCTTCATCGCAGTCAGGAAAAATTGAGACTATGACAAAATCTCAATTGGGACAAATAGGAAGCGCAATGATTGACAGCAAACACAGCAGAAAGCAGGAATCTGAAGCTGATTCATTTTCGTATGATTTCATGAAAAGAAATGGTTATGATGTAAATGCTGTAGAAGCAGCGTTTAGAATTCTTCAAAATTTAAGTGAAGGAGCAGAGGCTTCTTTTATGACCAAAATGATGAGTTCACACCCTGATTCTGGAAAAAGAGCAGATGATGCTAAGAAAAAAGCAACAAAAGATGGTTTGTATAAAGCGTATGTACAGCAGAAAATTGATAATACTGCACCTGTAAAAGCAAAAACACCAGCTAAAACTACTGCTAAAAAGACAACTGCAAAAAAGAAATAATTTTTCTATAAAACCTAAAAACGGCAAATTCTGTAAAGAACTTGCCGTTTTTTTTGCTTCAAGGTTACAGCTATCAATAATAGCAGCAAATAGTTATAAGCTCATTTAAAATTTATACCTTTAATTTGTTGAAAAAACAAGTTCTGAGTGAAATGAAATAGCATTATGTTATGCTACATTTGTTGTTAAATTGTAATTATAAAAAACATGAAAAAGAAAATTATAATAGCAGGATTCTTATTTGCAGCATTTGGTTTTACAAATATGAATGCGCAGATTAATTTAGGTGATAAAGCGATTGGAGCACTTCAAAAAGGTGTTGCCAGTTTTACGCTGAGTAATGCAGATGCTGCGGCTTTGTCTAAAGAAGCAGTTCGCAAATTGGACTCAACTAATGAAGTAGCAGGACCAAATGACGGTTATACTTTAAGATTAAACCGTGTTTTTGGAAAGCACACTGCCGGTGAAGGTTTTACCTTAAACTATAAAGTTTACAAATTAAAAGAAGTAAATGCTTTTGCAACTGCTGATGGAAGTGTACGTGTATATTCAGGTTTAATGGATATTATGGATGACAATGAATTGCTGGCAGTAATTGGTCATGAAATTGGTCACGTTGCAAACAACGATTCAAGAGATGCAATGCGTGCAGCTTATCAAAAAGAAGCATTAATTGACGGAGCATCTTCACAATCGGCTAAAATTTCTGCAGTAACAGACAGTCAGTTAGGAAAAATAGGAAGTGCTTTAATCGATAGTAAACACAGCCGTAAACAAGAAACAGAGGCGGATTTATACTCATACAATTTCTTGAAGAAAAATGGTTATAACGTAAATGCAGAAGAATCTGCTTTTAGAATTTTAGCAAAAATGAGTGAAGGAGCAGAGGCTTCATTTATTGATCAAATGATGAGCTCTCACCCAGATTCTAAGAAAAGAGCTGATGATGCTAAAGCAAGAGCTGAAAAAGACGGTGTTTACAAACCATACGTACAGCAAAAAATAGACAATACAGTTCCGAAAGCAGCGACTGTGAAAAAAACAACTACTACAAAGAAAACTACAACGAAGAAAAAATAGTTTTTAAGAAAATAAAAAACGGCAGATTTAAATCTGCCGTTTTTTTATGCTTCAAATTAACCTAAAACATGATGTGCCAAAACTTTTTGAACATCATACACATTTACTGATTTATTAAATTGTTTTACAATGCTTGGGTTTAATTCGCTCGAAACCCAGATTTTTAACTCAGCATCAAGATCAAAAGTTCCTGCTGTTTCTACGCTGAATCGGGTAATGCTTTTGTAAGCAATAGATTTGTATTCGGTTTTGCTTCCTGTTAATCCTTGTACATCAACCAGGATTAATCTTTTGTTGGTAAAAATAAAAGTGTCACGGATTAGTTTAAAACCCATTTCAATTTCCTCATTATCTGTTAAAAGCTGACCGTATTTCTTTAGTAAATCTTCCTGGCTTACAGTTCCTGCGTTGCCCATAAGAGCTGAAAATATTCCCATTTTATTTGTTTTTAATTTTGATTAATTTTTTAGTGTCTTGTAAAAGTAAATAAAATAGAGAATAAAAAATTGTTTCTAACTATTAAGAGATTAAGAAAATTAAGGTTTAATAAGTGCTTAATTTTTTTAATCTTTTATGGCGGATTTTTATATAAAAAAAGCAGAACCGAAGTTCTGCTCTTGTATTTTTATTCTGGTTGTGTTTGTATTGTTATTGGAAGATTGTAGGCAGTTCTAACTGCTTTTCCGTCAATCATTCCCGGAGCCCATTTTGTTTTTAATGATTTTAAAACTCTAACAGCTTCTTTTCCTAATCCATAACCCGGATCGTTTTTAACTAAAATATCAGTCATTGAACCGTCTCTTTCAATTACAAAAGAAACGTAAACACGTAAAGTTCTTTCTTCATCCAATTCTGGTCGGGTAAAATTTTTGCCCACATAAGTGTAGAAATTTTTTATCCCGCCCGGAAACTCTGGCATTTTGTCTAATGCAGCAGGCGTATAAGGTCCTTGAACTACAGGTGTGTCAATTTCACCAGTTCCTGGCCCTCCAGTTGTTGGCATTGTATTAACGCCTGTTCCAGGTCCGGCAGTAGTGTTGTCTACAACAGGAGTGTTTTCTCTGTTTGTTGCAATTTCTGTAACTGCTTGATCAGCATGAGTAATAACAGGATTTGTTAATTGAGATGAAGTAACAGGAGCTTGTGATGCAGGCTCTTGTTTTTGTGCAGGAGGTGCAATGTACTCTTCAACTTTGGGTTTCACAATGTCGTTAAGATCAGTTACTACTAAAGGCTTGTAAATTACCGGTTCTGTATCAACAGCATTATCAATACTAAATTTATTAACCAGCATCGATACACTTCCCACGGCTGTTATTAATAACAAGGCCGTAAACAACGCATTGACAGTTGTTTTAGAATTTTCTTGGCGTAATTGATACGCTCCGTACTCTTTGTTTTTGTTTTCGAAAACAAGATCGGTCCACTTGCTTTCATAGATGCTTAATTTAGACATGATTTTTGGATTTTAAGGTTAAGTAACTTTAAATCATACGCGTAAAGGAGTTGGGTTTTAGCAAACAACGTAGAAGTTGTTGTTTTAGTGTGTGAATAGATAGTTTTTTAAGAAAAAATGCGATTATAATTTAATATTTTCTTAAAGATAATAAATTATCTATTACGATTGATGATTTCTGCTAACAATTTTTTAGCGCGTAGTATTTTTACTTTAACATTGCTTAAAGGTTCGTCAATCTTGTCAGCAATTTCCTGATAAGATAATTCTTGAAAGTAGCGAAGCTGGATTACTTCCTGATAATGGGGCTTTAATTCTTTAATGCATAAAAGCAAACGAGATAGATTTTGCTCTTTAATTAATGCATCTTCTGCAGATGGAGTAGTGTCGGCAATATTATATGCCTGCTGGTCTTCTGTGTCAGTAATTTCGATAAAAAGGCTGGTTTTCTTTTTACGCAGTAAATCTATATATACATTTTTTGCGATGGCAATAAGCCAGGTATTAAACTGAAATTCGGGATTGTACGAAGCTATTTTGTCAAAAGCCTTAGAAAAAGTTTCTATCGTAACGTCTTCAGCTGTGGTTTCATTTTCTGTACGTTTAAGCATAAAGCTGTAAACTTCATTCCAGAAATAATCTAATAAAAAAGTAAAGGCGACCTGGTCACCTTTTTTTGCTTTTTCTATTTTAGAATTTATTTCCAATATACAGGTTTTGAAAAAATATTAGTTATAAAGATATTAATTTGCGTTAATATAAGCGCTATCTCTACAATAGGAAACCAGATTTTAATGTCTTTTTCCTTTAATTTTCCGGCAGAAAATCCAATTACAGTCCAAACTACTGTGTATCTCGTTGCCAAAATAGCCACAACAGCAATCCATTGAAATTGAAAAGCCAGTAAAACAATAACTGATAAAAAGAAAAATAATTGTGAACAGAAGAAAAGTCCTAATTGAAATTTATCAAAAAACTTATAATGTTCTGCTGTAGAAATATGTCTTCTTTTTTGAGTAAACCAATCTTTAAAAGATTCTTTTGGATTTGAATATGTAAAACTTTCCGGATTATACGATATCGTAGTGTTTGATTTATTAGCTGCCTGATTTATAAATAAATCATCATCACCCGAACGAACCTGAATATGATCGATAAAACCATTTACATTAAAAAACTCTTCTTTTTTATAGGCTAAATTACGTCCCACTCCCATGTACGGAAGTCCTGCTTTTGCCCATGAAAAATATTGAACTGCTGTTAAAACAGTTTCAAAACGAATTATTTTGTTTAAAAAAGAACGCTCTCTTTTTTCGTAACCTCCATATCCTAAAACAATAGTTTTACTTTCTGTAAATTGAGAAGTCATAGAAGTAATCCAGTCTTTTGATGTTGGATAACAATCAGCATCTGTAAATAAAAGGTATTCTTTTTTGGCAGCCTTAATTCCCAGTGTCAATGCGTATTTTTTATTTCCCCAAAAGGCTTCGTTGTTTTCAACTTTAACCAGACGAATGTTTGGGTATTTTTGCTCAAACTCTTCAAAAACTTCCAAAGTTTCGTCGCTTGAAGCATCGTCAATTAAAACAATTTCAAAATCAGGATAATTTTGTTCGGCTAATAACGGAACAAATTTCTTTACATTTTCTTCTTCATTTTTTGCGCAGACAATTACAGAAACCGGAATGTTTTTTGGTGTAACTTCTTGAGGTTTAGCAAAAGCAAACTTTCCAAAAATTCCTAAATAGTAGAAAAGTTGAATAAAAACAACAGCAATAAAGAAGTAAAATAAAGTTATAAGCATATAGTTTTAATGTCTGTTAGTACTTGAATTTTTGCGAGAACAAATGTAGTTATGAATTCCTAATTTTCAATGTTTAATGCCAATTTACTTTCGGCATTTTGACATTTCTTTTGCAACAGCAATAGACTGAGGGTTTTCGGTTTTCTCTAATTCTGAAATTATGTTTTTATAATTATGATCGTCGCGGTTTTGAGAAAGTTTTTTAGTGGCCTGAATCTCATCAATTTCAATTTCAAGACCAAAAATTCCTCTAGCTTCGCGCATTGTTTTATCTGATAAATTTTCAACACGAACCGGATTTGCAGAATTTGCTTCGTATTTGTCAACTAATTTTTTGAGCTGGTCTACAGAGGTATCGTAATCAACTATTTTGATTCTTCCGTAAACATGTACGGCTATGTAATTCCAGGTAGGCACATTTTCATGGTCGTACCAGGAGGACGAAATGTAACTATGCGGACCGGAAAAAACGGCTAAAACCTGATCGTTTGCTGCAAAACCTTCAGCCTGCGGATTGAGTTTAGAGATATGACCTTCCAGAATTTCTTTTCCCTCAGCATTAATTCCTAATTCCATTGGAATATGCGTGGCGTATAATTTCCCGTTGGTTTGATTAATCAGGATTCCAAAACTATTTTCTTTTAAAAATGTTCTGATTTCTTCCTGATTTTCATTTTTGTATAAATCTGGTGTGTACATTTTCTTGTTTTTATATCAAAGACTTCCCAAAACAAATTGCCTCTGGTCTGTCAATATATTTTCCATAATTTGGAATTATATTGTATTGTTGTTTTTTGTAAAACTCTACAGCTTCAATATTTTTTACTCTGGTTTCTAAAACTAATTCGGTAAAGCCAATTTTCTTTGCTTCTTTTTCCAGAAATGTCAGAATAGTCTGCCCGATTTTCTTTCCCCGAAACTTTGAATACATTCGTTTTACCTCGCCAATATTTCCTTCAATTGGTCTTATTGCACCGCATCCTATAATTTCATTGTTTAATTCTGCTGCGACAAATACAAATTTTGCATTATTGTTCTGCCAGTCTGTAAACGAATTTCTGCCGTCACTTCCAAAACGAAGATAGAGATTTGCAGACAATTCTTCGAGAATTGGAGCTGCTTTTTCATCATCCGGGTTTATTATTTTTATGGAAATGTCTTCTGTCATTATGCAGAATAAAAAATGATAAATTATTAAAAGATATTTTTAAATTACATTCACTTCGGCTTCAATCTTAATTCCGAAGGTTTCAAAAACAGTTTTTTGAACTTCTTTTGAAACATTCAATATTTCCTGACCTGTAGCATTTCCATAATTAACCAAAACCAAAGCCTGGTTTTTATGAACTCCGGCATCGCCAAAACGTTTTCCTTTAAAACCAGCTTGCTCGATAAGCCATCCAGCAGGAACTTTTACTTCGGTTTCTGAAACTTCGTAAAATTTCATTTCAGGGAATTTTTTGTGGATTTGCTCGAAATCAGATTTCAATAAAATTGGGTTTTTAAAGAAACTGCCGCTGTTTCCCAGTTCTTTCGGATCCGGAAGTTTACTTTGTCTAATCGCAATTACAGCATTGCTTACATCTTTTAGAGTTGGTTCTGAAATGTTGTTTTTAGCTAACTCAGCCAAAATATCGCCATACGATGTATTAATTTTATGATTGCGTTTTGTCAATTTATAAATAACCGAAGTGATAATAAACTGATCTTTTACTTCATTTTTAAAAATGCTTTCGCGATATCCAAAATTACATTCAGCATTAGTGAAAGTTTTAGTTTCCTGAGTTTCGATGTTTATGGCGTTGCAGGAAACGAAAGTGTCTTTAATTTCAGTTCCATAAGCGCCAATGTTCTGAACAGGTGTTGTGCCTACATTTCCGGGAATTAGAGACATATTTTCTAATCCGCCAAAATTATTATCGATTGTCCAAAGAACGAAATCATGCCACGTTTCGCCTGCCTGACTTTCTACCCAGACAAAATCATCGTCTTCTTTAATTATTTCTTTGCCTTTTAAATCAATATGAATAACCAATGCGTCTATATCTTTGGTCAAAAGCATATTGCTTCCGCCGCCAAGAATGAACTTTTTTTCGTTTTTATTTTCTTTTAAAATGGTTTTCAATTCTTCAACAGAATGTACTGCTATGAATTGTTTGGCTTTGGCTTCGATACCAAAAGTATTGTAGTTTTTTAAAGAAAAATTGGATTGGATTTCCATATATAAAAGCTTTTTAATCTGGGTTCAAAAGTAAGGATTATAATTTTTGGTTTTACCGCAAAGACATAAAGTTTGCAAAGTCAGCTAAGTTTTTCTGCTGCAGATTAGCACAGCTTAAAAAAAAATGTTGAAATGGGTTAAATCCTAATCTTCGACCGGGTTTTTAGAATCTTTATTTTACAGCTTCAATAAATTGCTGCATTTCTTTCATAGTACCAATTGTAATTCTGGTCCATTTTCCGTTTTCTTCGTAGATTTTAGTTCCCTGTATGTTGTTATTCTCTAATTGTTTAAAGTAATCTTTTTTGTAGTTGTCTAGAGAAAAATAGATAAAATTGGCTTGAGAAGGAATGCAGGTTAAATTTAGTTTGGTAAGCTGCTCGATAGTATATTTTTTGACTTCCTCATTTGCAGTTTGCACTTGCTGAATAAATTTATCGTCATTTAATGAGGCTAGAGCAGCGGCTGTTGATACTGAACTGACAGATAAATTAGGAGACGATTTTAAAGCGCTGAGTTCGTCAATTGTTGATGCAGCAGCAATGGCATAACCAATTCGCGCGCCGGCTAAACCGTACATTTTTGAAAAAGTTTTAGTGATAATTAAATTTTGGTTTTCTATTACAAGACCGCTCAGAGATTTTTCTTTCGTGAAATCAAGATAAGCTTCGTCAACAAAGACAATTATATTTTTAGGTACTTCTTTTACAAAAGAAACCAGTTGCTCGTAATTGCAGATTGTACCAGTTGGATTATTAGGATTGCAGATGTAAATCATTTTTGTATCTGAATCAATTGCTTTTAACATTGCTGTTAAATCATGTTTTTTATCTGCGGTTAACGGAACCGTAATTTTTTTGAGTCCTAATTTCTCAAAAGGAAATGTCCAATAGTTAAAGGTTGTTTCGGCAAGTATAAAATTTCCCTTTTTTAAAGCGGTATATTGAAGAACTAAATCTAAGATTTCTGTTGAACCGGCACCTAATAGTATATTGTTGTCTGAAACGCTGTTCTTTTTTGCAATAAGTGAAATCAATTCTCCTGAAAGATCCCAGCCATATCGATTACTGCTGTTGACGCTTTTTTGCATGGCAGCGCGGGCGAGTGGGGAAGGACCATACGGATTTTCATTTGATCGTAATAATATGGGAGATTTATCTAAATCTAAAGAAACATAGTTTTCTGCTGACGGATTTGCAAATGTTTCAAATTGAGTAAAGCTTAATCCGATTGCGCCTAAACCTATTTGTTTTAACCAGTTTCTTCTATTGCTCATATTATTTAAGAATTAAATTAGATAATTCATTTTTAACAATATGTCGTTGAGATTGAAAAAAAGTTACGATGGTTTTTTTACCGCAGATTTGCAAAGATTAGAACGATTGGTTAAAATCTGTTTAATCTAATAATCTGTGGCTGAATTTTAGGTTAGTTATTTCGAGAATCCAACAACTCATGATATCGATCAGCAATAACCTTCATATTAGTATCATAATTCGCATTTTCCTCTACAAATTTCCTATTTCTTAAAATAGCCTGATTTCTGAACTCAGCATTTTCAAATGACCACATCAATTCATTGGCGAGCATTTCGATATTGTCAATTTCAATTAATTGTCCGTTTTCACGATGCGTGATCCAGCTTTGGTTTCCGGGAATATCAGAAACAACAGGATAACAATTACAAGCCATTGCTTCAAATAAAGATGCCGAAACGCCTTCGGTAATTGGCATGCTGATATAAATATTGGATTGCTGTAATAATTTTGGAAGTTCTGTATTTGGGATTCTTCCTGTAAAGGTTACTTTATTTTCGATTTGCAGTTCTTTGGCTAAATCTTTTAAATACTGCAATCTTGTTCCGTCTCCAACAATTGTAAGCGAAAAATCAATTCCTTTTTGATGTAAAATTCCAAAAGCTTTTAAAATAGAGTCATGGCGGTATTCCGGCTGTAAAGAACGTGTTACAATCGCTTCAATTTTATTTGAATTATTTGTTGAAGGAGTAAAAAGCGACAAATCAATTCCTTTTGGCAAAACCAAAACTTTACTCATATCAACGCCGATTGCTTTCATGTGAATTGTCATAACTGGCCCCCACGCATGAATTAAATGTGCTTTTTTGAAAGCATATTTCTGAATGAATTTCTTAAAAGGGTATAAAACAGAACCTTCCGGCCATAAATCAGTTCGGCCTTGCTGTGCAATGGCAATAGTTTTAGAACCGGATAAAGCAGCAAGAAAGCCGTAACTTGTAGTTCTTTCTGCAATAACCATATCTGGTTTTTGGTTTCTAATAATTTTTCTAATAGAAACAGGAGAAAAGAAATATTCTAAAATACGTTTGAATCTGTTAAGTTTTGAATTGTTTGGCGTTTGAAGTTCCCAGGTGATAATTTCAAAATCGCGAAATTCTTTCAAACCTTTCACCCAGGTTATAGCGTCAGCGCGGTAAGATTCTCCAAGAAAAAGTATTTTTCTTTTCATTTAATAAATGAGTTTTTGTCGCCACGAATTTCACAAATTTTCACAAATTAATTCGTGCTAATTCGTGAAATTCGTGGCGATTTATCTTTTTTTAAAATTCTTCGGTATCTAAAGCGCGGTTTATAAATTCGTTTAAAGGTTTTAGAGCAATCAGTTTTTTGCTCACTTTAGAAACGAAGTCTTTCTGAGTAACTTCGGAAATATCATATTTTTGAGTAGCTGTAAAGCTCTTCAATTTTAAAAACTCAATTGCCGGATGGTCTTTTTCGTAACCGCGGGGCATGCTTTTTAGTGAGTTGTTTTCGTTGATATCTAAACTTCCAAATTCTTTTTTAAAGTTTTTGTCGTTTAATATTTCTTGCAGATCATCGTAGAAAAAAGCAATTTCTTTGCGGACTTTTTTTAAATCTTCAGGGTCAGGAGAGTAAAATCCGCCGGCGATAAAACTGGCGCCTTTTTCTATATGAACATAATATCCCGCACGATTTGCACCTTTTGCACCAGTTGACATCCAAACGCCCAAATGTGCTTTATAGGGAGATTTGTCTTTTGAAAATCGAATATCACGATTAATTCTAAAAGTACAGTTTTTAACTTCCAGCAATTCTAATGAAGGATCAAGAGGTTTCATAGCATCCAGAAAATCACTTACCAATTGATGGTAATCTTTTTTGAAGACTTCATAACGTTTTTTGTTATCCTGAAACCAGTCTCTATTATTGTTCTTTTTTAAATCGTCTAAAAATTGCAATGATTCTTTCGTTAACATATTCTGTGTTTTTTGATTGCAGTTACTTTTTTTTTAATTCGTTTTTTTAGTTTGCCACTAATTGCACGAATTTACACTAATTTATTTTCTTATTTTGCCACAGATTAAAAGATTTACACAGATTGAATCATTTTAATCCTTGCAATCTGTGGCAAAAATAATTCGCGTAAATTCGTGTAATTCGTGGCAAAAAAAAACTTTATAAATTGAATATCTTATACGTTTGGTGTGTCGATTTTACAATCGCTTCGGTTCGTTCCGGATGTGTATCTGAAATAAAGAGCTGTCCAAAAGTTTCGCTGTTCACCATTTCGACAATTTTAGCAACGCGGGTTTCATCCAGTTTGTCAAAAATATCATCAAATAATAAAATAGGTTTTACACCGCTTTGTTTTTTCAAAAATTCAAACTGAGCCAGTTTCAAGGCAATCAAAAACGATTTTTGCTGTCCCTGTGATCCGAATTTTTTTATAGGATGCGAATCAATTTCAAAAGACAAATCATCTTTATGGATCCCTGAGCTTGTATAATGCAACGCTCTGTCCTTATTTATGTTTTCCTGTAAAAGCGTTAATAAATCTTTTTCAAACAAATGACTTTCGTAAACCAATTGCACTGATTCTTCTGAGCCTGTTATGGCCTGATGGTGTACATTAAATATAGGTATGAATTCTTCGAGAAACTCTTTTCTTTTTTCAAAAATCGATTTTCCAAATTCATTTAACTGCTCATTATATATAGATAAGGTGTCGTTGTCGAAAGTGTGGTTAAGAGCAAAATATTTTAAAAGGGCATTTCGCTGTACAATTACTTTTTGATATTGAATAAGCTGATGCAGATACGTTGAATCTAACTGCGAAATAACGCTGTCCATAAATTTACGGCGTGTTTCGCTTCCTTCCACAATTAAATCGCGGTCGGCTGGTGAAATAATTACAAGCGGAATGAATCCGATATGATCAGAAAATTTATCGTATGCTTTTCCGTTTCTTTTTAAAACCTTTTTTTGCCCTTTTTTTAAACTGCAGACAATTTGCTCTGTTCTGTCATTTTTTTCTAATTCGGCATCAATTACAAAAAACTCTTCTCCGTGTTTGATGTTTTGCACGGCAAGCGGATTAAAATAACTTTTTCCGTAAGCTAAATGATAAATTGCATCCAGAACATTGGTTTTTCCAATTCCGTTTTTGCCTACAAAGCAGTTGATCTTGATGTCGAAATCAAAACCGGCTTCAGAGAAATTTTTATAATTGAATAAAGAAAGTTTGTTTAAATGCATTTTGAGACTCTAAAAAGAAAATTTACTGTTTTATGCCAGTAAAATTAAGGATGTAAAATTATCTAATTTTATCGATATAAAGGGCTTTTAGGATGTTTCAAGTTGATTTATTTTGATACTGATGTGAAAGGACTTAGCTTTATTGAAAATATTTTTTTTAAAATAGTGATAATTTTGATTTTTTTTGCCTCAGTTTCAAGAAAAATTTTATTTTTGCCGTTCACTAAATTAATTTTAAATGGCTACTTACAATAAAAGAGGATATAAAGCACCAAAAGAGAAGGAAGTTAAAGAAGTAACTGAAGAACAACAGGTGGTAATTGATGAAAAAGACAGCACAACTGCTGGTGTTTTTTCTAAATTAGACGAAACTGCTTCAAGAACTGAGGATTGGGTTGCTAAAAATCAAAAAATCATTATTGGTTTAGTTGCTGGTATTGCAGTTGCTACTATTGGTTATTTGGCTTACCAAAAATTTATTGAAACTCCTAAACAAGACGAAGCTGCAAACGAAATGTTTGTTGCACAGCAAAATTTTCAAAAAGCTGTTGATGGTGTAGCAAGTGATTCATTATACAAATTAGCATTAAACGGATCTGAAGGTAAATTTGGATTTGTGAAAATTGCTGACGAATATTCTGGAACTGATGCAGGAAATTTAGCAAACTACTATGCTGGTATGGCATATTTAAATACAGGTAAATTTGACGATGCTATTAAGTATTTAGGCGAATTTAAATCTGAAGATATGATTTTAGGCGCTCTAGCAAAAGGAGCTATTGGAGATGCTTACTCTCAAAAAAATAACCAAAAAGAAGCTTTAGATTATTATGTAAAAGCTGCTGAATCAAACAAAAACGATTTTACTACACCTCGTTTCTTGTTAAAAGCTGCTAAAACTGCTTTAGCTTTAGGACAAAAAGAAGACGCTTTGAAATATTTAAATAATATTAAAGATAATTTCGATGCTGCTCCAGAAGCTGCTTCTGTTGAGGCATTGATTGGATTAGCGCAATAATTTATAATTTTAGAGTTAAGAATTTAGATTTTAGATTCGTATTTTTACAGTCTGAAACTTAAAATCTAAAATATACAGATGGCTACTGAAAATAAAAATTTATCAGAATACGATAAAAACACGATCCCAAATGCGAAAGACTTTCGATTTGGGATTGTTGTTTCTGAGTGGAATGATGTTATAACAGAAGGACTTTACAATGGCGCTTTTGAAGCCTTAATTGATTGTGATGTTCCTGCACAGCAAATTATCCGTTGGAATGTTCCAGGAAGTTTTGAGCTGATTTACGGTGCAAAAAAAATGCTGCAGACACAAAATGTAGATGCAGTTATTGTTATTGGATGCGTAATTCAGGGAGAAACAAAACATTTTGATTTCGTATGCGAAGGTGTAACTCAGGGAATTAAAGATTTGAATGTTCAAACTGATATTCCGGTTATCTTTTGCGTTTTAACAGATAATAACATGCAGCAGTCAATTGACAGAAGTGGCGGTGTTCATGGTAACAAAGGAACCGAAGCGGCAATTGCAGCAATTAAAATGGCTTATATTCGCCAGCAGGCTTCTATTTCTCATCCGTTTAATCAGCCGTTATTATCTTCTGGCGCACTTCAAATTGAAGAAACACCAATAAAAATCGAGAAAGAATAAAACACATTTGTTTTAAAATATTAAAACCTATACTGTGTCATAATAGTATAGGTTTTTTGTTTTTTTTATGATTGCTGATATTCAAAAAGCCAGTAGAAATTTACTAAATTTGTGCTTCTTGGTTTCTAATTTAAACCCTAAACCTTAAAATTATTTTTGCTTAATGTCGAGTATTATTCAATTACTTCCTGATCACGTTGCTAACCAGATTGCTGCAGGAGAAGTGGTCCAAAGACCAGCTTCTGTTGTAAAAGAACTGTTAGAAAATGCTGTTGATGCAAAGGCAACTGATATCAAATTGATTATAAAAGATGCCGGCAAATCCTTAGTTCAGGTTATTGATAACGGAGTAGGAATGACGGTTACTGATGCACGTTTGTGTTTTGCCCGTCATGCGACTTCAAAAATTCGTCAGGCCGAAGATTTGTTTTCATTGGGTACAAAAGGTTTTCGCGGGGAAGCTTTGGCTTCTATCGCTGCGATTGCACACATGGAAATGAAAACCAAACAAGAACAGGATGAATTAGGAACTCATATTGTAATTGAAGGAAGTAAATTTGTTTCGCAGGAAGTGGCAGTTCTGCCAAAAGGAACATCATTTGCCGTTAAAAACCTATTTTTTAATATTCCGGCGCGTCGTAACTTTTTAAAGTCGGATACTGTTGAATTTCGCCATGTAATGGATGAGTTTCAGCGTGTAGCTTTAGCACATCCCAATATTCACTTCAGCTTTTATCATAACGGAAGCGAATTGTACAATCTTCCCGCTGCAGGATACCGTCAGCGAATTGTGGGGATTATGTCGGGTAAAACCAATGAAAAACTGGTTCCCGTAAATGAAGATACAGAAATTATCAGCATACAAGGATTTGTTTGTAAACCTGAATTTGCTAAGAAAAACAGGGGAGAACAGTTCTTTTTTGTAAACGATCGTTTTATAAAAAGCGGTTATTTGCATCATGCAGTTATGGCTGCTTACGACGGACTTTTAAAAGATGGTTCACAGCCAAGTTATTTCTTGTATTTGCAAGTACCGCCAAATACAATTGATATTAACATTCATCCAACTAAAACAGAAATTAAGTTTGATGATGAACAGGCTTTATATGCCATTTTAAGGGCGTCGATTAAACATAGTTTAGGACAGTTTAATGTAGCTCCTGTTTTAGATTTTGACAGAGATTCGAATTTAGATACACCATATCATTATAAAGACGTAGAAGCAGAAGTACCGACAATTCAGGTTGACGGAACTTTTAATCCTTTTACAGACGATAAAACCAATCAGCATTATACAAAAGCGGGTTCAGGATCTGGTTCTGGTTACAGTTCAGGATCTTCTTCGTCTTCCGGATCAGGTTCAGGTTCGTCTTATTCTGGATATTCAAAAAGAGTAGAACCAACTGTAAGCTGGGAAAGTTTATATGTGGGCTTAGATACTGAAAATCCGGAAACTATCGAAAGTTCGCCTTTTATATTTGAAAATGAAGAAGTAACTTCTTCTTTATTTAATGATGATGAAGTAGAGCAGGCGAGTCAGAAAACGTATCAGATACATAAAAAATATATTGTTTCGCCAATAAAATCCGGAATGGTAATCGTTGATCAGCATCGTGCGCATCAGCGTATTTTGTATGAGCAGTTTTTGCTGAACATGACCGTAAATCAGGCTTCGAGCCAGCAATTGCTGTTTCCGCTGGATTTATTTTATTCTTCTTCAGAAATGAAATTGATCGAAGAATTAAAACCTTCGTTAGAAACAACCGGATTTGTGTTTGAAGAAGCACAAACAGATCATGTTGTAATTTCCGGAATTCCGGTAAACATTACCGAAAGCGAAGTTTCTTTGGTAATAGAACAGTTGTTGAGCGATTTGCAAGACGGAATTCCAGCAAGCAGTTATAGTCAGAACGATACTATTGCCAAATCGATGGCCAAAAGTTTAGCGGTTAAAACTGGATCTTATTTAACCGAGAAAGAACAAGATAATCTGGTAAACGGTTTGTTTGCCTGTAAAGATCCTAATATTTCACCTTTTCAAAAACCTACCTTTATCACTATGCGTGTTGAAGATATAGATAAAAAATTTGCCTTATGATGAATATGACTCCAGTTGTAAAACAACTGCTTATAATTAATATAATAGTTTTCATTGGTGCTCAGTTAGTGCCAGTTTCTTATGAATATCTGGCGCTGTTTTTCCCGGAAAACCCTGGATTTAAAGTTTGGCAGCCTATTACGCACATGTTTATGCACGGCGGTTTTGCTCACATCGCATTTAATATGTTTGCACTTTATTCGTTTGGATCAACATTAGAGCATTTTTGGGGCGGGAAGAAATTTTTATTCTTCTATATTTCATGCGGACTAGGAGCAGCTTTGGTAAATTTTGCAGTAAATTATTATTTCTATCAGGACAGTTTAAATATTCTGCTGGCTAACGGATATCACAAAGCAGATATTTTGAATTTACTGAATGATGGAAAAATTGATACAAGATGGCAGCAAATTTTGACGGTTTCAGAGTTTAAACATTTCATGAATGCATATTTAGGAACTGTTGTTGGTGCATCTGGAGCTATTTACGGATTGCTTGTGGCATTTACTTTTATGTTTCCAAATGCAGAACTTGGAATTATGTTTATTCCAATTCCAATTAAGGCTAAATATTTTGTGCCAATTTATATGCTGTTGTTTGATGGATTTTTTGGAATCTTCGGAAGTTCTTTAATGGGCATCGATTCCGGAATTGCTCATTATGCTCATATTGGCGGTGCTTTTTTTGGATTTATGATTATGTGGTACTGGAAAAAAAATCAGTTTAACAACAATCGTTGGAATTAATTTTTAACTTTAATTGATTAACTTTAAGAAACCAAAAGAAGACTTTATGAATATCCTTGACGATTTAAAACTTCAATATAAATTAGGCGGTATCGCTTTGCGTGTTATTTATTGGAATATCGCTTGTTTTCTCATCTCTTTAGTTTTTTTCTATCAATTTTCTAACGGAAGTTTTGCTTTTCCAAACTGGCTGGCTCTGTCTTCAGATCCTCAGGTTTTTATGTTTAAACCGTGGACGTTTTTAACGTATGCATTTTTTCATTTCGGATTTATGCATTTGCTGTTTAATATGCTGGTTTTAAACTTTGCCAGTAATTTGTTCCTGACTTTTTTCTCGCAGAAACAATATTTAGGATTGTACATTTTAGGAGCCATTTTTTCGGGAATTGTATTTGCTTTGAGTTTTTATGTTTTAGGAACTTCTGCATCAATAGTCGGGGCGTCAGCTGCTATAATGGCAATTTTAGTTGCGGCAACGACTTATCAGCCTTTAATGAATGTTCGATTGTTTTTGTTTGGCAATGTAAAGCTTTGGCATATTACAGGTGTAATTTTAGTTTTAGATCTAATGCAGTTTCGTTTGGATAATATGGGAGGTCATATTTCTCATTTAGCCGGTGCATTTTTCGGATTTATATTTATTAAACTGCTTCAAAACGGAACAGATTTAAGTACTGTAATTACCAGAATATTAGATTTTTTTGCTAATCTTTTTAGAAAATCACCAACGACTCCATTTAAAACAGTTCATAAGAATTATAAAAAGCCTACTGAGAAAACAACATCAAAAATTGTCACAAAAGACAAAACACAGCAGCAAATCGATGAGATTTTGGATAAGATCAGTCAGTCTGGTTATGACTGCCTGACAAAAGAAGAAAAAGAGTTTTTGTTTAAAGCTGGAAAATAATCCTTAGCAGAATACTATGAAAAACCTTTCGTGGTTTAATAAAATAATGTTCTTTTTGAATATAGTGCTGACTGTGCTTACATTTAGCGTCTATATTCTGCCCTTTCTAGCACCTAAGAGTTTTCCGCTTTTATCGGTGCTTACGCTGTTTATGCCGGCTTTTTTTGTTGCTAATGGGTTGTTCTTCGTTTATTGGGCGATTCAGTTTAAAAAACGTCTTATTTTGTCTGGTTTGGTTTTATTAACCGGAATTACCTTTATCAGTAAGTTTTATAAATTTTCTGCAAAAGAATATAGTAAAGATGAAAGAGACTTTTCGGTAATGAGTTATAACGTCCGCTTGTTTAATGTCTTTAAATGGCTCGACCGCGACGATATTCCCGAAAATATAAAAGGATTTATAGATGAAAAAGACCCGGATATTTTGTGTATTCAGGAATATTCAAATTCTGCTCATCTGGATTTAAAAGTATATCCGCATCGTTACATTTTTATAGATGGAAAACAGATAAAAACAGGTCAGGCTATTTTCTCTAAATTTCCTATTATCGATGAAGGAAAAATTGTTTTTCCTAAATCAGATAATAATGTGGTGTATGCCGATATTAAACGCGGAAAAGATATTATTCGTGTTTATAATATGCACCTGCAGTCTATTAAAATATCTCCGGATGTAAGTGAGATTTCTGATGATATTGATAATGTGAACCAAAAGAAATCACAGCGTATTTATGCCAGAATCAGCAAAGGATTTACGCAGCAGCAAGAGCAGGCAGAAATTTTTAAAGAGCATATAAAAAAGTGCAAATACCCTATTATTATTTGCGGAGATATGAATAACAGCCCGTTTTCATACGTTTACAGAAATATTAAAGGAAAACTTAAAGATGCTTTTGAAGAGGCCGGAGAAGGCTTTGGAGCAACGTATAAGTTTAAATATTATCCTGCAAGGATTGACTATATTTTTACCGACACTAAAATGAAGGTAAAACAATTTGAAAGCTTTCCTGATTTTGAAAACTCAGATCATTATCCTATAATGACAAGGCTTTCAATAGATCAGTTTTAGATTATTTTTTGGGTTTTTAAATAATCCATTGCAAATTTCCCTTCATTAAAAAGTAAATCCAAAACACTCAAGTTGTTGATAAACCCGTGTTTGTCATCAAAAACCTGGGTGTATTTTTCGAATGAATTCTGGTCTTTTTTTCCGTTTGCTAAATGTCTGAAATCAGAAATGTTTTCAACTTCGTGGAAATATTCAGTTGTTTTTCCAAATTCCAATTTCATTCTAAGGCATTTTGTTACTGTGTCCAGAACTTCAAAATTAAGATCCATCAAAAAGTTGTGTTTTTTCTCGAAAATAGGAACGATATCATCTTCAAAGTACTCGAAGAAAGGAGAGCTTCTATATGCTGCTTCTAATGACTTAAAATGCTGTTTCTGCCAGTCAAATTCGTTTTCGATTAAAATATCTTTCGTTTTTTGATGTGCCGCTTTAGAGTGTTTAACCGGTATATTTAATAATTGAATTCCGTTTGGACTATAGATATAAGTACGGTTTCTATTGGTCTGTTTCTGAAAATTATCTTCCATCTCAAAAGTTATATTTTCAGATTGAGCCATAACTGCAAAGTGGCTGATTGACGGAAAATAGGTGGGAAGTATTAAAGAGTTCATTGCGGTTCTAGTTTAATCGGTAAATCGTTTAATCGTTCTTTTTGTGAAACGATTAAACGATTTATCAGTTTAACGAATTAACGTTTTTTATGCTTTATTTTGTTTTCTTTTTTTCCAGAAAAATTCTCCAACGAAGTAAAGAGCTAGAATGATTAAGAAATATTTAAAGTAAGATTGCGGCTGACCTTCGCCGTCAACTGTTGTAAATACTCTGCTCCAGCGAATTTTGTTGATGCCTTTTCCGTTTGTATCCCAGCTCATCCAGATGAAAACCGGCTTACCTACGATATGGTTTTCCGGTACATAACCCCAATAACGGCTGTCTTCAGAGTTATGGCGGTTGTCTCCCATCATCCAATAATAGTTTTGTCTGAAGGTATAGGTGTTCGTTTCTTTACCATTAATTAAGAATTTAGAACCTTGTAATTCTAAAGTGTTTCCTTCGTAATTAGTAATGATTTCTTTGTAAAATGGCAGAGATTCATTTGTTAAAGCAACTGTTTTACCAGCTTCCGGAATATAAATCGGACCAAAATTATCCTGACTCCATTTGTTAATGTGAGGGAAAATAGCATTGTCGTTTCCGTGGTCAATTTCTCTTTTTACAGCGGTAACGCCCGGAGTGTTTTTTAAACGTTCTGCACCTGCTTCGGTTAATGCTCTAAAATAAAGAGTATCTCTTTTTTCTGTTCTAAAACCTGCCGGATCAGTAATGTCTAATTCTTTAAATAAAGATTCGAAATCTATTGAAGTTTTTCCATCTAAAGCTACAGAATAAGAATATTGAGGTTTTGCTCTTTCAGGTAAAACCAGTTTTTTGCCATTAATGAAAACAAAGCCGTCTTTAATAGATAAACTGTCACCTGGAATACCAACACATCTTTTTACGTAGTTTGACTTTTTGTCGATTGGTTTTATAACACCCGGTCTTCCTTTTGGCTCATAGAAATAATGTACCGTATCTACCGGCCAGTTAAAAACTACAATATCATTTCGTTTTATTTTTTCGAAAGCCGGAAGTCTAAAATAAGGAAGCTGCGGCCAGCTTAAGTATGATTTTCTTTTTGTTAAAGGGATAGAGTCGTGAACCATTGGTAATGCAACAGTTGTCATTGGTACTCTTGGACCATAATTTAATTTACTTACAAACAAGAAGTCACCAATTAAAAGTGATTTCTCTAATGAAGAAGTTGGAATCGTATAAGGCTGAATTACGTAAGTGTGAACTAAAGTTGCTACGATAATGGCAAAAAGAAGCGAACTTACAGTGTCAGCTGTTTTGTTTTCCGGAGTTAATTTTCTGTTGGCATTGTACTCTAATTTTTGAGTATAGTTTACATAATAGATGTAAAAACCAAGTGTAAAAATTCCTAAAAGTGTATCTACAGTCGATTTTTTCCCAAAGGTTCTAAGTGTTTCAACCCAGACAACCGGAAACATAATTAAATTAATAATTGGAATGAAAAGCAGTAAAGTCCACCAAGTTGGGCGACTGATGATTTTCATCAATACGATTGAATTATATACCGGAATTGCTGCTTCCCAGCTTTTTCTTCCTGCTGCCAGATACAGTTTCCATGTACCCGCAAAATGAATTATTTGAACAGCCAGAAAAAATACGAACCAAGAGTAAAGTGTCATAATATTGTATTTTAAGTTTCAAATTAAGGATTGAGGTTTTGTTTAATCCAAAATTTTATTCTGTTTATTGTAGATTTAATACGTCTTTCATTGTGAAAATTCCTTGTTTCCCTGCAAGCCATTCTGCTGCAATAACGGCACCAAGAGCAAAACCTTCACGATTATGAGCAGTATGTTTAATTTCGATACTGTCAATAACTGAATCGTAATTTACGGTATGTGTACCCGGAACTTCGCCAATTCTTTTAGCTTCAATGTGAATTTGATTGCTTTTTGCTTCTTCTAAAGTCCATTCTGCATAATTACTGTTTTGAATAACACCTTGTGCCAGAGAAATTGCAGTGCCACTTGGCGCATCTAGTTTATGCACGTGGTGAATTTCCTCCATTGAAACTTTGTAAGAATCAAATTGATTCATGATTTTGGCTAAATATTCATTTAATCCAAAGAAAATATTTACTCCAAGACTAAAATTTGAACTTGAAATAAATCCGCCTTTTTTCTCATTGCAAAGTGCAATCATTTCGTCGTAATGTTCCAGCCATCCTGTTGTGCCTGATACCACTGGTACATTAGCATTAAAAGATGCAGAAATGTTGCTTACTGCTGCAGATGGAACGCTGAAATCAATGGCAACATCGGCTGTTGAAAGTCCGTCATAAGTATTGAATTCATCTTTCTTTAAAACTATTTCATGACCTCTTTCTAAAGCAATTCTTTCGATTACTTTACCCATTTTTCCGTATCCTAAAAGCGCAATTTTCATTTTGTATGTATTTGTGATTGTTTTAAACAGAAAGCTGTTTAAAAGCGATAATTAAAAGTTAGTCCAACATTTGGTTTAAATGTTACATCGTTGGGATAAATTTCCGGACGCATCGATAGTCTTTCGTTTACGTTAAATTGAATTAAAGCAGCATCAACATTGGCATCGATGATGTTTAAAACGTAAAATCCAACAACAAATAAAGCAGAAAGGTCTCTGTTTCTCTGGTAAAATTTTTGTCCTGCAACAAGACGGCTTTCATCCAGATATTGGTATTTATCGTCATTATAGCCTTCTAATCTTCGTTTGTAGGCGTTTCTGTAATCACGATATTTATTGTTGTTGTCTATATAGAAGTATAAACTTGTACCAATGGCTCCGTAAACTAAAGGAATTTTCCAGTATTTTTTATTATATGCTTGGCCTAAGCCGGGTAAAATAGCAGAGTAAAAGGCTGCTTTTGCTGGTGTCAGCGGGTCTATTTCTTCTAACGCAATACTGTCTTTAGCGACCAAAACCGTTTCTTCTTTTACCTGGGCAAAAAGAGAGACGGTTCCTAAGAGAAAGAACAATAAACTTATGGGGACAATTTTATTCACTATCCGTTTATTAATTTTATGATTCTGTTAAAATCGGCTTCAGAATTAAATGGAATCGTAATTTTCCCTTTTCCGTTACCAGCAACTTTTATATCAACTTTCGAACCAAAATAATCATTGAAAGTGTTTTTTTGTGTTTCTCTAACTATAAATGCAGAATCAGGTTTAGCTTTTCCTTCTCCTTCTTCTTTTGGCTGCTGGCCTTCGTGATAGTTTTTAACTAAAGCTTCGGTTTCACGAACTGATAAGTTCTGGCTTACAATTTTTTGGTAAATATCAGTCTGTACATCTAGATCTTCTATATTAATGATGGCACGGCCATGTCCCATACTGATAAAACCGTCGCGAATACCAGTCTGGATAATCGGATCTAATTTTAAAAGACGTAAATAGTTAGAAATAGTTGAACGTTTTTTTCCAACTCGTTCGCTCATTTGTTCTTGTGTTAATTGAATTTCGTCAATTAAACGCTGATAAGAAAGAGCAATCTCGATTGGATCTAAGTCATGACGCTGAATGTTTTCAACTAATGCCATAACTAATGACTCATTATCGTTGGCAATACGAATGTAAGCCGGAACATGAGTTAAACCAATTAAAGTTGAAGCACGTAAACGACGCTCTCCTGAGATTAACTGGTATTTATTGAAATCTAATTTTCGAACAGTAATAGGTTGAATTACACCAAGTTCCTTAATAGAAGTGGCTAATTCGCGTAATGATTCTTCATTAAAATTGCTTCTAGGCTGAAACGGATTTATTTCGATAGCACTTATTTCAAGCTCAATAATATTTCCAACAACCTTATCAGCATTTTTGTCTTCTACTGATTTAATGTCGTTTTCCGGATCCTTTAATAATGCTGATAATCCTCTTCCTAAGGCTTGTTTTTTAATTGCTTTTGTCATAAAAACTATTTACTGTTTTTCTTTATAATTTCTTGAGCTAAATTAATATAGTTTACGGCACCTTTGCTTGTAGCATCATAATTAATGATACTTTCTCCAAAACTCGGAGCCTCACTCAATTTTACATTTCGCTGAATTACGGTATCAAAAACCATATCGTTAAAGTGTTTTTGAACCTCTTCTACAACCTGATTAGATAAACGTAATCTTGAATCGTACATTGTTAATAATAAACCTTCAATGTCAAGATCCGGGTTGTGTATTTTTTGAATACTCTTAATAGTATTCAATAGTTTTCCTAATCCCTCAAGTGCGAAATACTCACACTGAATAGGAATAACTACAGAATCTGCAGCTGTTAAAGCATTCAGGGTTAACAATCCTAGAGATGGTGCACAGTCGATAATGATATAATCATATTCTTCTTTTGCTTCTTCTAATGCTTTTTTAAGCATGTACTCACGGTTTTCTTTGTCAACCAATTCAATTTCGATCGCAACAAGGTCAATGTGAGCTGGTATCACGTCAACATTTGGAGATGTACATTTTAAAATGGCTTCTTTTGGTGTTACAGTATGCTCAAGAATCTGGTAAGTTCCTGTTTCAACTGTTTCTACGTCAATTCCAAGACCAGATGTAGCATTGGCCTGTGGATCAGCGTCGATCAATAATACTTTTTTCTCTAAAACACCTAATGAGGCCGCAAGATTTACTGATGTAGTAGTCTTTCCAACGCCTCCTTTTTGATTAGCAATAGCAATGATTTTGCCCATTTATTTTCTGAATTTTGAACCGTAAAAATACAATTATTTATGGTTTTTGAAAATCTATTTTGTTAACATTTATGAAACTTTGTTTAATCGTGGTTTCATGGGTCTTCGGAACAAAATAAATTTAGTTATGAATAGAATTGTCGATTAAATTTTGGTCAATTTAGCTGATGTTCCTTCTGTAAAAAGATAGGAATCTGATTTTGTCTTAAGGAAAAGAACTTATTTTAAAATTTCTATAGTCACATAAACCACACCGCTTTTTTTATTAGAAGCAATACTCATAAATGCCCTTTTGCTTAAATCAATTTCTCTTCCTTTAACAAAAGGGCCTCTGTCTGTAACTTCTACAATTACAAATTTGTTGTTTGCTTCATTTGTAACTTTCAGCATCGTGCCAAAGGGAAGCGTTTTATGTGCGGCAGTCAGGTCGTTGTTGTTGAATTTTCTTCCGCTGGCCGTTTTTCTGCCATTAAATTTGTCGTGATAATAGGAAGCATGAGCGTCTTTTTTGTAAAAATTCTGTTCTTCATTTACTACATCGGTATTTGCAGAAGCAGGGACTTCTTGTGAAAGAACTGCCGAGGAAACAGCTAAAGCCATAGATAGTATTATCTTTTTCATTTTCTAATTTTTGTAGAAGGGCAAAAAAAATCTATTTGAAAAGAATCAACATATAGCAGACGGTTTATTTGTGATATTAAAAGCCAAAATTGAGGCTTTGTATAGTTTTTGATAAGAAAATTGGAACCAAAAACGGACTTTTAGGTTGGAGATTATTGCTATTTTGGGCTTTTTTAAAAGTACTATTATTACAAACTATCAAACCACAAAAATGAACATTCTTATGACTAAAAAAGCGATTTCAGTATTTACAGCATTTTTGTTTATGCTGACTTTATGCAGTTTTATTTCATCTTATCCGTCTAATGAAAAAAAACAGGAAAGTACAACAGAACGAAAAATTGTTTACAACAAAAAGAAGCATAGTATAACCTTATCCTGGTCTGCTTTTGGTTCTTCGGGAAATTATATAATTACAAGAGGAGGCAGCCGTCTGGCATCAGATTTTGTTTCAGCAGGCTCAACTTCTAAATTGGAATTTACCGATAATAAGCCAAATGCAGATAAATATGAGAATTATTATAAGATTACTCGTGGATCTGAATTTATAATAATTTCGCTTGAAAATCAGATTTTTGGAGACAATATGTATTTCTATGATAGAAAATATGAGAAAGCTGAAACGGCACGAAAAGAAATTAATTCGCAGTTTGAATCTATTGGTTTAGGCGGAGCCAATGGTGAGTGGACAACCAAACGTCAGGCTTATTATTTTAAAGCAAACGTGAAAGGCCAGACTTACGATTCTGGCGGTTCGGGATCAGCATCAGGAGCAGAAGCGAATTCAATAGAGCTGGGTTTTTATTCTCACATTGGAGGTTTAGGCAAAGTGCCTTCGGATGTTAAATTAGGTTCTATATTTACAAGGCCTCATCTTTCTGGAGGAGCAAATGCGACGTGTACTTTTTGGCGTTCTGTAGAAAATGTAGAAGTAATGCGAGATTTTGCATGGACGGTTTCGCAATCAACCAGTGCACGAAGATTATTAATTGACAGCACTTCAAAATATATTTCAGATGTTGGAAATACTAATTTTTGGGGGAGCGGAGGCTTTATCGCCGATACGCATTATACATCATCAAGACCCAACTGGGGCGGACAACAGCAATGGTACACCAGAAATACTGTTTTTCCTTCGGGCTCAGGAGCAATGGGCGGTTCATATAATATGGTTTGGCAGGGATGTGTTAACCCTCCTCAGGCAGATAATGCTAATTCGCCAGTTCCAACTACGCCTATTATTAGAGAAAAACCTTTTCTTTTTATAGATAATGATGGAGAATACAAAGTCTTTGTTCCGGCTTGGCAGAAAGACAGAGTTGGAGTTTCGTGGTCGTCTAAAGATATGGGCAAAGGTCAGGTTCAGGATTTGCTTACGAAATGGTACGTCGCTAAAGAAGGTGATACTGATGTAGAAATTAATAATGCGTTAAAAGCTGGTAAGAATATATTTTTTACTCCGGGACATTATGCATTAAATGCCCCTATTCAGGTAAATAGAAAAGATGCCATACTTTTAGGAGCTGGAATCGCTTCGGTAACTTTGGAGCCAACAGAAAAAAATATATGGGGATGTATTTATGCTGATGATAAAGACGGAGTTATTGTTGCCGGACTTCTTATGGATTCGTTTAATAGTACAACGTATCAAATTAGAATTGGTAACGAAGGCGCAAATGCAGATCATGCAGCAGATCCTATTTTGCTTGCAGATATTACTTGCAGAGTAGGCGGAGTCCAGTCTAAAAATATCCAGATACAGGCTTCTATGCAGATTAACGGTAATAATGTTGTGGGAGATCATTTCTGGTTATGGCGTGCTGATCATGGTTCGCAGAAAGGCGGCGATGCACGCTGGCAGAGAGATAGATGTAAAAACGGACTTATTGTAACGGGTAATGATGTTACGCTTTATGCTCTTTTTACTGAACATTATCAGGAATACGAAGTATTGTGGCTGGGAGAACGCGGCAGAACGTATTTCTTTCAAAATGAACCTCCTTATGATGCACCAAATCAGGCAAGCTGGAGTAGTCAGGGAGGGAGAGTTGACGGCTATGCAGCATTTAAAGTTGCTAATACTGTAAAAGAACATCATACTATAGGAATGGGATCTTACGCCGTTTTTACAGGAACAGATGGAAATGTAAATAAGAAAAACGGATTTGAAGCACCAAACAGCCCAAATGTGAAACTGGAAAAAATGTGTATTACCCGTTTTGCCGGTCCAGGAAATATTCAAAATGTTATTAATGGTACAGGCGGAAGCACAGCAAATGGAACAAAACGTGTCGCTGATTATAATAATGGGGAAGGGGCACAGCCTTATGACGAAGAATTTATTCTGCCAAATCGCGAGTCTTATCCTGTTTATATTAATATGGAGAAGTAATAATTTACAGATATTTTAAAATAAAAAAAACTCTGAGGATATTATTAATCTTCGGAGTTTTTTGTTTTTAATCTATATTCTTGATTTTAAATGAGAATACTAAACAGGGCTATGTTTTAATCGGGAATGATAATCGTTAGGAATTAATTTATGCTTTAAAAGATTTTGAGATAAGAGCAAAAAAAAAAGTCTTTCCAAATAATGAAAAGACTTTTGTCGGGGTGGCAGGATTCGAACCTGCGGCCTCCTGCTCCCAAAGCAGGCGCGATAACCGGGCTACGCTACACCCCGATGATGTATTGTTGTACTGCCCGAAAGCGGATGCAAAGATATAAATAAATTTCGTTTACAAAAGGAAAAAATGAAAATAAATAAAACTTATTTTAAGATAGCTATTTCAGATTTATTTTCGGCGTTATTTTTTATAATAAAGTTTACATTTGCATCTCTTAAAAACAATACACATTATGTCAGATACAATCGAAAAAATTAAATGCCTTATTATAGGTTCTGGCCCTGCGGGTTATACTGCAGCTATTTATGCTGCCAGAGCAAACATGAATCCGGTTTTATACCAAGGAATGCAGCCTGGAGGTCAGTTAACGACAACTAATGAAGTAGAAAATTTTCCTGGTTATGTTGATGGTGTTACAGGACCAGAAATGATGATACAGTTACAAGAACAAGCAAAACGCTTTGGTGCTGATATTCGTGACGGCTGGGCTACAAAAGTTGATTTTTCTGGTGGAATTCATAAAGTTTGGATTAACGATTCAATCGAATTGCACTGCGAAACAGTAATTATTTCGACAGGTGCTTCGGCTAAATATTTAGGATTACCTTCTGAACAACATTATTTGAATATGGGAGGCGGAGTTTCTGCCTGCGCTGTCTGTGATGGGTTTTTCTACCGTAATCAGGAAGTAGTAATTGTAGGAGCAGGAGATTCTGCTTGTGAAGAAGCACATTACTTGTCTAAACTTTGTAAAAAAGTAACGATGTTAGTAAGAAGCGAAAAATTCAGAGCTTCTAAAATTATGGAAGAAAGAGTTCGTAAAACTGAAAATATCGAAATCTTAATGAATCATGATACTCTTGAAGTTTTAGGAGACAATAATGTGGTTCACGCTATTAAAGCTTTAAACAAAACAACTGGCGAAACAATCGAAATTCCTGCAACCGGATTTTTTGTAGCAATTGGGCACAAACCAAATACAGATATTTTTAAAGATTACATTACTCTTGATGAAACAGGATATATCATAAATACTCCAGGAACATCTAAAACTAATGTTGAAGGTGTTTTCGTAGCCGGAGATGCTGCAGACCATGTATACCGTCAGGCAATTACTGCTGCAGGTACAGGATGTATGGCAGCACTTGATGCTGAAAGATATTTGGCTTCTCAAGAATAAAAATGAGTCACAGTATTCAGTCACAGTTTCCAGTTTTTGTGGGAATTGAATAAAAAATAAAAGTCCCAATCTTAAAATGATTGGGACTTTTATTTTTAAAAATAGTATGTGTTCTAATTCAGGCAAACTGAAAACTGTGACTGAATACTTTATTTAATCTTCTTAAACAATTTAGCTTCTTCAGAAAAACGGTTAAGCGTGATAGCCGGGCTTCCAAAAAGAGAGATTTCAGCCTTATCTCCTACAGCTAATGAAAGTGTTGTATCTGCAAAAATAGTTCCTACTGCATAATTTTCAGCTGTAACATTTGCATCTTTTAGTGTGAATTTTGTTCCTGTAAAAACAGAATTGTTATCTAAACGAATTGTTGCTTTTTCTGCAATTCCTTCTATAGCTGCAATTGCTTTTTGATATAAATCACATTTAAATTTAATAGCAGAAACCAATGTTTTAATAGAAGAGTTTTTGCTCAATTGCAAACTTCCATCTTCCGTTTTTAAGTTTAATTCCGTTTTTGATTTGTCATCAGCAAAAAGAGTGAATTTTTTTGAATTTACATTTAAGTATAATTTAGAATAATCAAAGCTGTTAAAAGTAATATTGTCTAATTGCAGTTCCTGAATTGCATAAATTTTAGAATCGTTTTTACTGATTACTTTGTTTAAAGAACTGGTATAAGTAACTTTTACAGCAAGTTTTTTAAAGATTGTACTTTCTTTTGATGTATATAAACGAAGTGTTTTATCTCTTAAGTCCATTGCGATGATTTCATGCAGATTGTCATCAGCCTCAATTTTAATTTCGTTTTTTTCTCCTTTTTCAAGATAAACTTCTAAATTATCATCGACTTCAATTGCATCAAAGCTTCCTGTTTCTTTAATAGAAGTTGTTACAATTTTTGATCCTTTTACTTTTTCTCTTTTTTGAGCAAAGGTTAATGTTGTAACTAAAAGTAACAGGAATAGTGCAGTATGTTTTTTCATTAATTCTAATTTTGATTTTAGCAAATATAAAAAAATCATCCACTTTAGATGAATGATTTTTTTTATATTTAACAGTTACGGCATATTAGCTCTGACTTATGCTTCCTCCTGAACTTGCGGTTTTGTCGATTGTTTTTGGAACATTGTTGTAGTTAATGTTTCCTCCGCTGCTTGCTTGTGCTTTAAGGCTTAAAATAGGATGAACTTTAATAACTGCTCCACTCGAAACTTCGGCATCAACATCATTTGCTAATAACTGACCGGCTTCGATAGAAGACCCGCTTGCGGCTGAAGTTTTAATTTTTAATGCTTTTCCTTTAATGTCAATTGAACTTCCGCTGCTTGCATGGAAAGAAACATTATCAGATTCAACTTCTATATTCATCGATGCTGCACTTGAAGTTTCCAGTTCAATGTTTTCTCCCTGAAGTGTATTTTTACTAGTAACACTTGAAGCACTAGAGGCTTCGATTTTGCCAATATGAGGCATTTTTACAGTTACTTTTTTCTGAGTTATATTGCGAAATGATGAGTATTTGCATTCTATAACTAATGTTCCGTTTTCTACTTTAGTAATAATTTCTTTTTGCAGATTATCATCGGCTTCAACCGTTACTTCTACCGAGTCAGACTGCTGTACAACTACATCTATGGCATTGCTTACAGAAATATTTTTAAAATCTCCCTGAACTATTCTTTTTTCAGTGGTTACATTGCCGCTTCCTTCGATAGCGTTCATGTTGAAATTACATGAAGCAAACAATAATGCGGTTATAGTTGCAATTAAAAACTTTGTGATATGAATGATTATTTTTATCATGGCTTTGGTTGTTAGTTAATTTTTATAATAACTCCGTTTTTATCAGTTGTTAATCTTCCGTTAGTTTTTTTACCGTTTAGAACTTCTTTTCCATTTATTTTAATTGAAACTTCTTTTACAGTATCATTGTCGATTGTATTTACTTCGTCAGAATCGTTGTCATTGTCACTGTCATTATCATGATCATCTGCCGGACAATTCAGGCATTTAACTTTTGAACCTTCAACTTTATAATCATAATTTCCATCATGATTTAGGTTAAAGAAATCATCATCGTAATTAAAGTAATCTCTAACAGAACTGTCTGGTTTAAGCAATTGACCTTCTGGTAAATAAAGGTATATGTCAACTTCTTGTCCTCTGAATTTGTTTTTTATATCAGTCAGAAAATAATTATCCAAAATTAAATGATTTCCGTTAATTTGAAACTTGTAATTAATTTTTTCTGCTCTTTTTTTAGCATTTGTAAAAGAGTTTCCTCTTGCACTTTTTTCTATTTGAACAAACGGAGCTTTTTCATCTGTATGTAAAACATGTAAGCGTACATCGTTTGAATAAATTAATTCGTTATTGGCAGAATCCTGAACAAATTCAAATTCTCTATAATGATTTAAGCTTTTTGCATAGTAGTCACTGTATCTGAATTTTACATATAATGTATCTGTTGGGTTGATGTTGAAGGCTTTTTTCTCGATGATTTTATTATCGTGTGAAATTTCAGTTGCCTGTTTAATTCCAATGCTTACCAAAACTGCAATTGCAATAATCCAAATAGCTAAAAGAGTATATTTTGTAATGTTGCCAATTGATTTTAAGTTTGGAGATAACAATTTAAATCCTAAAAGAGTTAAGAAGAAAAATGGAATCCCTACAGCAAAAAACATCAATAAACCAAATGACCACAATGGATATTCTGTAAAGTTTCCTGCTTCTATAAAATTCTGCCATGGAAATTCAACAAAAAGGTTAGTTCCTAAAGTAAAAACTCCAACTAACAGCATTATTAAAGTTGAAATTCCTGCGATGATTAAAATGACACCTAAAAATTTAGCAAAAATTTTAAAAACAGTCATAATAAAGTCTCCAAATGAACTACTTATTCTCTCAGCTCCTGACTTTACCTGATTTCCCATTTTATCATAATCTGCATTTTTAAATTTTTCAGATAATGAATCAATTTCTTCGCGAACTTTTTTTTCGATATTAGAAATTGTAACCGGTTCTCCTGTCATCTCTAATTTTTCAGAGGTTGTAACGGCTTCAGGTGTTACCACCCAAAGCACGAAGTAAGCTAAGATACCAGTTCCAAAACCAGCAAAAACAAAGATTAAGAATACGATTTTAACCCATACAGCATCAATTCCAAAATAATGAGCTAATCCAGTTGCAACACCTCCAACCATACCGTTTTCTTTATCTCGGTATAATTTTTTATGACGCCTTGTGTTATAACTGCTGTTAGATTGACTTGTGCTTTCCTCGTCTTCGATTCTGTAATCTTCCGGCTGTCCCATAACCGCAATCACTTCATCTACGTCTTTCAGTCCAACAACATGTTTCTCGCTTTTTTGTTTTTCTGTTAATAATTCAGAAACACGCATTTCGATGTCTTTAATGATTTCATCTTGTCCAGATGAGTTGTTAAGTGATCGTTTTATAGCGTCAAAATAGCGTGATAATTTTAAATATGCATCTTCATCGATGTGAAAAAACATACCGCCTAAGTTAATATTTACTGTTTTGTTCATGACTTATTGATTTTGATTGGTGATTAAATTTACAGCGTCAGACAATTCTGTCCAGGTACCGCTTAGTTCGTTTAAAAATGTTTGTCCTATTTCGGTTAATCCATAATATTTTCTTGGTGGTCCGGATGTCGATTCTTCCCATCTATAATTTAGTAAACCGTCATTTTTAAGCCTAGTTAACAACGGATAAACAGTTCCCTCTACAACTAGTAATTTTGCGTTTTTTAAAGTGTCTAATATTTCAGATGTATATGCGTCTTTTTCTTTTAGAACTGATAAGATGCAAAACTCAAGAACACCTTTGCGCATCTGTGCTTTTGTGTTTTCAATGTTCATAATTTCATTTTGTTTTTTTTTGATTGAACAATTCGTTTTTTGATTGATGATGATTTGATTGATGATTGATTTCGAAACTATATATTGATTGATTGTATGCTGGTTTCGACTATAACTTTTAATTTTTTAGATCTCGCACTTTGCGAATCCAAAATGTTACTTTATAAAAGGTATCGTCAGCGGATATTTGTATAATTCTCCGTTTGAAGCTTTTATCGAAGCATAAATCACTAAAAAGAATTCAACAAATTTTAAAAGTCCAAAAAGTATTACTGCCGTTGCTCCAATGCTTAAAAGACCAATGTTGCCTTCAAAATTGAAATTTCTAATGTAGAAATCGTGATCGTTAAAAATGGCTTCAATTGGCAGGTTTTGCAAAAAAACTGTAACGAAAATTGGAATAGCGATTAAAGCTAAGATTAACGTGTAAAGCAATAAACTTAGTTGAAAGTTTAACGCCTGTTTTCCGTGGTGGTCTACAAATTCTGATTTGTCTTTGTAGCTCGACCAGATTATAATTGGGAAAATATAATTTCCAAACGGAATAATGTATTGGCTTAATGTACTTAAATGTGTGAATGCCGAAGTATTCTTTTCTGTTGATTTTTCCATGATGAGTGGTGTTGATGATTGCATGATTAAAAGTATATAGTAATTTCTTATGCAAATATATGTCTAAAAAACAGTATCTTGTTTTACATAGTAGTAAATATTAACAAAATATTAACAAATTTATATCTGTTAGATTTTGATTAATTAATTGAAAATCATTGGTAAGTATTGATTTTGTTGGGGTCATTAGAAAGTAAATACGAAGTATTGTGCGTGCATAGTTTTTTTGTATTTTTACATAAAAAATATATCAAATGGCAATTTCAGTATCGAAACTCAACAAATTTGTATTATTCAAATTACCATCGGCATACTTTTGCGGTGTACGTGTAAAAGCAATCGACAAAGACAGATGCATAGTAAGTGTAAAGCACAGATGGATAAATCAAAACCCGTTTAATTCGATGTATTTTGCTGTTCAGGCAATGGCGGCAGAATTAACAACTGGGGCTTTGGTGATTTCGCAGATTCAGCAAAGCGGTAAAAAGATTTCTATGCTGGTTGCTAATAATAAAGGGAACTTTACAAAAAAAGCAACGGGCAGAATTACTTTTGTCTGCAACGACGGACATTTAATTGCTGATGCAATCAAAAAAACAATTGAAACAGGAGAAGGCCAGACTTTTTGGATGAAATCTATTGGAACTAATGAAGAAGGTGTTCAGGTTTCTGAAATGGATTTTGAATGGAGTGTCAGGCTGAAATAAGTTTTAAAGTTTTTTCTGCTAAATATTCAACAGATAAAAAAGGATTTAAATTTGCTTCTTTTTATTTATACAATATGCAGTAAGAAAAAGCAAACCATAAAAAAAGGCTTCAAATATTTGAAGCCTTTTTGCATTTTATATATGCTGCGATTATTTTTTAGCGCAGCATTTTTTGTCTTTTTTATCATCTGTTTTTTTGCAGCATGATTCTTTTTTAGCTTTTTCTTTTTTAGGATCTGGTTTTGTGTCTTGTGCTTGTACACCAATTGTAAATAAAGCAATAGCTAAAACGGCAAATAATTTTTTCATTTTTGTATAATTTAAATGTTAGATATTTTTCTTTTTTGATTGAAGATGTTGATTCAAATATAATACGATTTAGTTTTGGAAATTGTCAATGATAAGTTAATATCTAAATGTTTATGCAGTCTCTATGAGACAATTTTTTAATAATTCAAATTCAATCCAAATCCAATTCCCATATCGCTGTCATAATGTGTGGTAATTCCAAAGTTACGGGCAACAATATATTTTAATCCGGCCATATATTCTTTATCCGTATTCCACATTAAATTCATTCGTAAACGTCTCGAAAGCGGAATATCTTTTCTTTCAAACTGAATTCTCACATTTCCATCTGTATACATTTCAACCTGGGCCTTTATGAGCATTGGCAGTGTATATTCGGCACCGATGCTAAAAACTGAACGATTGTCTTTTGTGTTTTTTTGACCAAAAAGGTTTTGTTCCTGTTCGTCTATTCCCATTTTTCTGTATCGCCAGTCAAAACCTATAAATGGCATAAACCATTGCATTTTACCAATATAACGGCCAATATGAGTTTCGGTTTCATAACCGTGTTCATTATTATAACCCAATCTCCATTCAGTGCCTATGCTCCAGCGCGTGTTGCTGTACATGGCTTCTCCGTCGTTTCCGTTTGAAGCAAAATCATTTTCGGCCATGAAATGAAACATACGATCGTCCATTTTCAGCATTTTGTAAGCCATTTCAGGATGATGGATTAACGGATTTGATGCTGAATTTTCATAACTAAAAATACGTCCCATTCCTGCCATCATGTGATACAATATGTGACAATGAAAAAACCAGTCACCATCGGCATTAGCTGCAAATTCGATCGTATCAGTTTCCATCGGCATAATATCCAGAACATTTTTCAGTGGAGAATAATCGCCGTGTTCGTTTAAAACTCTGAAATCATGTCCATGTAAATGCATCGGGTGGCGCATCATCGATCCATTATATAGAGTTATACGAACAATTTCTCCTTTTTTGATTAAAATTTTATCGGTTTCAGAAATCACTTTATTGTCTAAACTCCATACATAACGGTTCATATTTCCTGATAATTCAAAGCGAAGTTCTTTAACAGGAGCATCTTTTGGCAGATTCGTTTTAAAAGGCGATTTAAGCATTCCGTAATTTAAAGTAACAATTTCCGGATTTTCTGTGCTGTCACTTTCCATTTTCATTTCTTCCATATTGTGACCTGAATGATCCATCGCTGGTTTTGAATTTTCATCTTCACCGGAAATTTCAGGATACATTACGGCATTCATATCCATTTTATTGAGCGACATATTCATGCCCATGTCATTCATTTCTCCGTTCATTTTCATCATGTCGTTCATCATTTTCATGCCGCTAAAATATTTTAATTTTGGAAGATGATGAACGGGTTGTTTTGTTCCGTTGCCTAAAAATAAAGATGCAGATCCGGTTCTGTCTTCGGCTGTGGCCAAAAATGCAAAGGATTTTTTGTCCTCAGGAATTGTTACGACAACATCATAGGTTTCAGAAACTGCAATAATTAAACGATCGACTTCTACAGGTTCAACATCATTTCCGTCGCTGGCAACAACTGTGATTTTTCCGCCGCCGTAAGTCAGCCAGAAATAACTGGAAGCTCCTCCGTTTGCAATTCGCAGTCTTACTTTATCACCTGCCTTAAACTGCGAAAGCTGGTCTTCGTTTTTTCCGTTAATTAAAAATTTCTCATAATAAACATCACTCACATCCATGGCATTCATACGTTTCCATTCATTAGTGACTTTTGTAGGGAACTGTCCTTGTTTAAGAGCTTCAAAATAACTTTGCGTTGTTCCTTTTTTTATTGCGAACCAATCATTTGCATTGTGCAGCATTCGCTGAATGTTTTCTGGTTTTAAATCAGACCATTCGCTTAGAATAACCGGAATCGTTGGCAGATCATCAATGCCTTTTCGAATAGTTGGATCGTCTTTTTTCTTGTTGATGATGAAAAGTCCGTACAAACCAATTTGTTCCTGTAAACCAGAATGACTGTGGTACCAATACGTTCCGTTTTGAATTATCGGGAAAGTATATTTATGTGTTGTTCCCGGTTTAATAGGCATTTGCGTAAGATAGGGAACGCCGTCTTCTTTATTAGGCAGAAACAATCCATGCCAATGCATTGCAGTATCTTCGTTTTTTAGTTCATTGTGTACATAAATTTCAGCAATATCCCCTTCAGTAAAAGTCAGCGTAGGCATCGGAATTTGTCCGTTTACTGTAAGAGCACGTTTTTCTTTTCCGGAAAAATTGACAATCGTATCCCGAACATGTAAATCATAACGAACTACCTTTTGTGCTTTTGCATTAAAAGCAATCAAAATAACAATTAGTATAACACGTAGTTTCATATTGATTTTTTAAAGATTTAAATTTCGTAATCGTAAAGCATTTGCAATTACCGAAACTGAACTTAAACTCATAGCCAGCGCAGCCAGCATTGGCGAAAGCAAAATCCCAAATACAGGATATAAAATTCCAGCCGCAATTGGAACTCCTAAAACATTGTATATAAAGGCAAAAAATAAATTCTGTTTGATATTTTTCATAACACAAAAGCTTAATTTATGAGCTTTTACAATTCCGTTTAAATCTCCTTTTACAAGCGTAATTTTAGCACTTTCTATGGCAACATCAGTTCCGGTTCCCATTGCAATTCCAATATCGGCTTTTGCAAGTGCCGGAGCATCATTGATTCCGTCTCCTGCCATTGCCACAACTTTTCCTTCGGCCTGCAGGCGTTCAATTTCTTTTAGTTTATCCTCTGGAAGACAATCCGCTTTAAATGAACTTAAATGAAGATGATCTGCTACTGCTTTTGCAGTGTTTTTATTGTCTCCGGTAAGCATTATAACTTCAATTCCCTGATCCATTAAATCTTTAATAGCTTTTGCGCTGGTTCCTTTAACAGCATCTGTTATAGATACATAACCGACAGCTTTATTGTTTACAGCAATATAAGAAACGGTTTTGCCTAAATTTTGCTCGGCAATAATCTTAGTTTCTAAATCATCAGGAATAGAGGCGCCAATTTGATCCATCAGTTTTTTATTTCCTAATGCTGTTTTTGAATTATTCACGGTTCCTAAAACTCCTTTTCCGGCAACAGCTTCAAAATTGGGAACTTCAAGTAAAGATTGATTTTTTTCTTTGGCAAAATTTACAACGGCTTGCGCCAAAGGATGTTCACTATGCTGATTTAGAGAAGCAATATTTTGAAGCAGAAAATCTTCATTATTATCAATCGCATAAATTTTCTCAACTGTTGGTTTCCCTTCTGTAATTGTTCCGGTTTTATCAGTAATTAGAACATCGATTTTATTCATGTTTTCGAGTGCTTCGGCATTTTTTATCAGAATTCCGTGCTGAGCACCTTTTCCAACGCCTACCATAACTGACATAGGTGTTGCTAGTCCTAAAGCACAAGGACAGGCAATAATTAAAACAGCAATTGCATTTATTAATCCGTATATATAAGAAGGTTCCGGGCCAAATTTTGCCCATATAATAAAGGTTAATATAGAGATACCAACAACTGTAGGCACAAAATATTTAGCAACCCGGTCTGCCAGTTTTTGAATTGGTGCTCTGGAACGGCTAGCATCGTTTACCATTTGGATAATCTGCGAAAGCAACGTTTCTGAACCTACTTTTTCGGCAGTCATTACAAAAGATTTTGTTCCGTTGATGGTTCCTGCAATTACATTATCGCCCGTTTTTTTATCAACCGGAATAGGTTCTCCGGTAATCATGGCCTCATCGATACTGCTTTCTCCAGACGTTATTTTTCCATCAACCGGAATTTTTTCTCCGGGTTTAACTCGCAGTAAATCTCCTTTTTTAATGTTATGAATAGAAATTACTTTATCATTTCCGTTTTCTACCAAAGTGGCTTCAGTTGGAGCCAGTTTTAACAATTCTTTAATGGCGCCGTTTGTCTGCCCGTGTGCTCTCGCTTCTAGTAACTGACCTAATATGACTAAAGTTGTAATTACAGTTGCAGCTTCAAAATAAAGATGAATCGTTCCGTGATGCGATTTGAATTCTGCCGGAAAAATATCAGGAAAAAACATTCCTGCTATACTAAAAAGAAATGCAACGCTGGTTCCAATTCCTATTAAGGTAAACATATTTAAATTCCATGTTGTAATAGATTTCCAGGCGCGTACAAAAAATATCCATCCGGCATAAAATAAAACCGGAATTGAAAATATAAACTGAACCCAGTTCCATTTTTCAATTGACATGATTTTAAAAAGAGGATTATCCGGAATCATTTCTGACATTGAAATAATGAAAATTGGAAGCGTGAACAATGTCGCAATTTTCATTTTCTTTAATAAGTCAGTATAAGTTTTGTTGTCTTCAGATTCAGAAGCCTGTATTGGTACTAAATCCATTCCGCAGATTGGGCAGTCGCCAGGTTCATTAGAAATAACTTCCGGATGCATTGGGCAGGTAAATTGTGTTCCTGCTGCAATTTGAGGCACTAAATCCATTCCGCAAACCGGACAATCTCCGGGTTTGTTATAGGTTTTATCGCCTTCACAATGCATTGGGCAGTAAAAAACTCCTGTTGCATTATGAGGTATGGCAGCTTTTTTTGCGTGATCGTGGTGAGAATGTTCTTTTTTTGATGAACAGCATGATTTTACAGCATTTTCTGCTGTTTTCATTTCAATAGTATAGTTTCCTGCAGCCGATAAAGCTTCCTGAAGTTTTTCGGTTGCGACATGTTTATCCATAGTAATAGTCGCTTCTCCTGGATTTAGGTTTACTTCTGCGTGAATACCTTCTATCTCATTTAAAGTTTTTTCGACTTTGGTTCGGCATCCGTTACACGACATTCCTGAAATTATATATTGATGTTCCATTGCTTTGCTTTTTTGTTTACAATGCAAATTTCCAAACTAATGATTACTTCGGGTTGTAGAATTTTGAGAATGATTTGCAAGATTTACAAAAGGTTTTTTTTAACCGCAAAGGGCGCAAGGATTTTTGCTATGCTGGGTTTTATATAAAAAAGCAAAGTTCGCAAAGCTTTGTCTTAAAACATCTTTGCGAACTTTGCGTAAATTCTTTGTGTTCTTTGCGGTTAAAAATCAAAAAACTACAAATTCTCGATCTGAATACGCATTTTATCTTTTGATTGCTTGAATGAAGTAGGAGTAAAGCCCGTAATTTTTTTAAACTGATTACTTAAATGTGCTACGTTGCTGTAGTTTAAAAGATCAGCAATTTCACTTAAGGAAAGCTCATTGTAAATTAAAAGTTCTTTTACTTTCTCTATTTTCTGGCTTATAAAATACTTTTCAATAGTTGTGTTTTCAATCTCAGAAAATAAGTTGCTTAATGTGCTGTAATCCTGATTGAGGTTTTCGACTAAATAATCAGATAAATTAATTTTTAGTTCGTTGTTTTTATGATGAACCAAATCAACAATCAGATTTTTAATCTTCTCGATTGTTTTACTTTTTTTATCATCTAATAAATCAAAACCTAAATCCTGAAGGTTTTTAAGTAAAGCTTCTTTTTGATCTTCGGTTATTTCGTTTTCTAATTCTACTTCGCCAAGTTCAACAGAAATAGTAGGAAGTCCGAGTTTTTCAAACTCAGACTTCACGACCATTTTACAGCGGGCGCACACCATATTTTTGATGTAAAGCGTCATATTTTTATTTGATGGTTTCTACCACGTTTCCGCAGGTTAGCATTGAAGAACCATAATACGGATTTTTAACCGCTTTTTCTTTGCTTAACCAGTCAGCATCGGCCATTGGACAGTATTGTTTGTAAATTGGCTGATCCGGATTTGAAACTTTTATTAAATCGTAAGTGTTTTTAGATAATGATTTAAAAGACTCACGCTGTTTTTTAAGATCTGTATTTGACGAGATTGCTTTTGCATCGGCAGTTAATTTTTTAACTACTTTCATCCAGACAGTATGTTCGTTACTTTTTAATTTATCCATTTTTACAGCACTAATTGCAGTTAGTAAACTTGCTGCTTTTGCCGAAGTAGTTTTGGCATCACTTTTAATCAAGGCATCTTTTACAGCAAAATAGTTGTCAAAAACGGATTGTAATTCACCAGAAGCTATAACATCTTCTGTGTTGATTTGTGATTTTATTTCGTTTGCTGTAATAGTGTTTACAGAAAATAGTATTGTGATGGCTGCTAAAACAGCTGTTGTTGAATTTTTCATTTTTATGTGTTTTTTTAAAGAAAGAACTTTTTTCTTTAGGTTGTTTTTATTGAATTTTAATGTGTAATAAGTTTCTCAACAAGACCCATTTATGGCTGTTAAGAATGTTATTTTATATTTTTGGAGGTAACCAAATTGTAGTGAAACCATCAGAAATGTTGGTTTTATTGTAATACGTAATGGATTTTTTTACAGAGAAATTAAAGTTATTCTGAAAACTAAAATCGCTTGATACCGGAATACTCAATTGGAAAGATGAGGTTGTGCAGTTGGTATGACTGCATTTTCCGTTGCAGTCGTGTTTTTTATTTTTCGATTTTGACGTTTCCTGACAGCAGCTTTTTGTACAGCAGCTGTTTTTCTTTTTTTCTAGAGCAGTTTCTTCTACATGAGATTTTTTTAGAGTATGATTCCCGCATGCATAACCAGAAACCGGAATCAAAAAGAAACCAATCATTACTAACAGAAATGCTATGTAGACTTTTTTTGTCAAAAGAAAAATTTGTTTGTTTTACAAAATTAGATAAAAATATTTAGGAGAAATGCTCTTTTAGGATTTCAATAACTAAAGCCTTTTAAAATCAGTAGGCTTCATGTTTCTTTTCTTTTTAAAATAATTAGTCAAATGGCTCTCGTCTGTAAAACCAAATTCATAAGCAATCTGCTTAATAGGCAATTGATTATTTTGAAATCTTTTCTCTATTAATGTTGTCCTCAAATTATGGATATAATCGCGATAACTTATTGAAAAAGTTCTTTTAAAATAAGCACTGAAATACGTCTGGGCAATATTAAAATGTTCAGCAATTACTTTTATTTGTACCAGTTTTGGCTGATAAATATTCTGGTGAATGTAATTTGCAATTTGTTCATTATCGATATGAGTCGAAGTCATCTGCAGATTCATGCATCGAATAGTTTCTTTTATTAAACCAAAAATCGAAAGAATCTGATAAAAAACAATTGGCGAATTCGTTACATCAATATATTGGTCATATTTTGTAATGTTCTCAACCGTATTTCTAAGAATCGTTTTACAGGGTTCGCCAAATTTTAAAACCGTTTCTTTTAGAATTTTATCACGCATAAAGTTTTCCGGCGTATGAACCAGAAATTCGTCGCAGGTAAGGTTTTGTTTTGAGTTGAAATAATTGTCTGTGAATTTGATGAAAATAAAACGAGTGCTTTTTTTAATATCAAAGTAATGCTCGTCATCTGGTGAAATTACAAACAAATCACCGGCTTTATACGATAACAGATTGTTGTTGATATGATGCACACCGCTTCCTTTCTTTATATAAATGATTTCATAATAAGTATGAGAATGCGGCGGGAGATGAAATTTTTCTTCTTCAAACTCATCAATCATAAGTGTTTTGAATTGATTTAATTTCGGCATAACATATATTTACAAATTTATATCGCAAATATACAATTTATTTCTGCTGTATGGGTTTTAAATTTGCATCGTAGAAAGTTAATTCCCTTTCTCTCTTAATCTTATGAAAAAAAGTCTTATTGCATTGTCATTTGGAGGTTTAACAATCGGTATTACCGAATTTGTAATGATGGGCCTTCTTCCTGATATTGCCTCAGATATGAAAGTCAGCATTCCTGTAGCTGGATATTTAATCTCTGCATATGCTCTGGGAGTTGTTATTGGTGCTCCTTTATTAGTAATACTTGGAAGAAATTTTCCGCCTAAAAAAATGCTTTTAATTTTGGCAGCAATGCTGGCAGTTTTTAATGCTTTGTCTATAATTGCACCGACGTATAATATTTTATTTGCTTCCAGATTCTTGTCTGGATTACCGCATGGTGCCTTTTTTGGTGTTGGAGCTGTAGTTGCAAGCCGCTTAGCTGATAAAGGAAAAGAAGCCCAGGCAATTGCTATTATGTTTTCGGGTCTTACATTGGCTAATTTAATTGGAGTTCCTATTGGAACTTATATTGGGCATAATTTTATCTGGCGTTATACCTTTGTTTTAATAGCTGTTGTCGGCCTGCTTACCTTTTTGTTTATTTCATTGTGGATGCCGCATTTAGATAAAGGTGAATCAGTAAATATGAAGAAACAATTAGAGTTTTTTAAAAGAAGAGAAGCTTGGCTGATTATAGGAATCACGGCAATTGGATTTGGCGGATTGTTTGCATGGATCAGTTATATTGCGCCGTTATTAATTAACGTGTCAAAATTTGCAGAAGGTGATGTATCGTATATTTTAATTCTGGCAGGTCTTGGAATGGTGGTTGGAAACTTCGCCGGCGGTAAATTGGCAGATAAATATTCGCCTGCGCCTACAACATTAGCTTTACTTTTTATAATGTCAGTTGATTTAATATTAGTGTATTTCTTATCCTCAAATCAATATGTTTCTTTGTTTCTGACTTTCTTAACAGGAGCTATTTCTTTCTCTGTTATTGCGCCAATTCAAATGTTAATGATACGAACAGCAAAAGGAGCAGAGATGATTGCTTCGGCTTCACTTCAGGGAAGTTTTAATATAGGAAATGCTTTAGGGGCTTTCTTGGGCGGATTACCTTTGAGTGCCGGATATAGTTATGCTTCACCAAATCTTATAGGTGTTGGAATGTCGGTTATAGGAATGCTTATTACCTTAACCTTAATTAAAACTCACAAAAACAGCTTAAAGCTTCAAAGCGCATAAGATTTATTTAAATTTAGTTTGTTAATCAACCCTTAGATGATTCTAAGGGTTTTTTTATGCCCAAAATTTTTTTAGAGTTGTTTAATGATTAAATGAATGTAAAAAGGAAGGTTTATTATTCTATGCTTCTATATCCAAAATCGAGTTTTTAGAATAAAAACTTGTTAAAAAATGAGGTGTATTTAAAATAATATCGTTTTCGTAACGGTTTTTAAATGTCAAAAACACACTTAAAAAAATCTTAAAATCTAAACATGTAATCGATTGTTTTTTTTGAAAAATCGCAGCAAAACATCTATTTATAATAATATATTTAATATTTATATATCAATAAAATTACATTTGTCGTATAAAAAAGCATATTTATTTTTGATTTGTAATTTTATTTATGAATTTTTTATGAATTTTAATTTTTTATATAAAAAAAATATCTATGTTTGTGTAATCGATTACAACTTTAAAAAAAAGTTAAAATATAGGCCTCTATAAGTGATTTTATCAGGCTGAATCACCGATTTTGTTCAAATAGAGTTGTTTTTAAACTTCTTATAAAAAGTAGAATTGATATACAAAAAACTAAACCACAAAAAACCACTTTAAACAATTAGTAACTTAAACAATCAACCATGAATTTTAAAGATTTATTAAACAAAGGAGCAAATCGTTGCTTTGCAGTTGTTTTTTTATTGTGCTTACTGATGAGCAGTCGAGCTATGGCTCAGACTGTGACATTGGAAGGAACTGTTAAAGACGCAGCAGGGCTTTCTTTACCAGGAGTTAATGTCTTGGAAAAAGGAACAAAGAACGGAACTTCTACAGATTTTGACGGACGCTATAAGATTAAACTCAGTAATCCGAAAGCGATTCTAAGTTTTTCTTTTATAGGATTTAAAACTAAAGACGTATCTGCAGAAGGTAAAACCAAAGTAGATATAGTTTTAATCGAAGATTCTAATAACTTAAATGAAGTAGTTGTAATTGGTTATGGTACAGCAAAAAAAGGTGATTTAACAGGTGCTGTGTCTACTATTTCAGGTAATGATTTGAAAAAAGTTCCCGTAGCGAATGTTGCTGAAGCTTTGACAGGTAGAATTGCCGGTGTACAAGTAACATCAGCAGAGGGTTCGCCTGATGCCGATATACGAATTAGAGTTCGTGGAGGAGGATCATTAACTCAGGATGCTTCACCTTTAATTATTGTAGATGGATTTCCTATCAATAGTATGAATGATATTTCTTCATCTGATATTGAAACAATGACTGTTTTAAAAGATGCCGCTTCTACTGCAATATACGGATCTCGTGGTGCAAATGGGGTAATTTTGATTACAACAAAAAGTGGAAAAGACGGAAAAATTTCTGTGAATTTCAATATGTTTTATGGTATGAAAACCATGGCAAATGAAATAGATGTTTTGTCACCTGAGGATTATACTAAATGGCAGTACGAGTATGCTATGCTTTCACAAACAGGAACAAAAGTACCTTCAGATCCAACTTCTTATACTAAGTATTTTGGAAATTGGCAGGATCATGATATGTATAATGGTTTAAAAGGAAATGACTGGCAAAAACAGATTTTTGGACGCAGAGGTGAGGTGCAGAGCCGTGATTTAGGAATTAGAGGCGGAACAGATAAGCTTAATTATAACTTTAATTATGCTCATTATGATGAAAAGGCAATCATGCTGGGTTCAAATTATAAAAGAAACAACCTTGCTTTGGCTTTAAAAAGTAAAGTAAGCAATAAAGTTGACGTTGGTTTTACAGTACGTTATTCTGATACTGAGATTGATGGTGGAGGAGTAAACGAACAAAATGAAAAATCGGCTACAGATTCACGTATGCGTACTATTGTTGGTTATGCGCCAATTCCGGTATCAGGTTTAACTTCTGATGATGTTTCTGGAGACGGAACAGATATATTGGTAAATCCTTTACGATCTATTTACGATAACAACCGTCAGCAGTTCCGTAAAAACTTCAATATGTTAGGAAGTTTTGGATGGGAAATCGTAGATAATTTGAAATTTAAAGTAGACTTAGGTCTTGATAATTATAACAGTTTAGATTATCGTTTTTATGGACGCAGTACTTACTATGTAGCTAATACGCCTGCTAGTACTCTGCAAGGTAAACCGGCAATGGTTATTACTGATGGTAAAGAGAGACGTTTTAGAAATGCTAATACTTTGAATTACGATTTCAAAAAAATAATGGGAGAAAACCACCATTTAACAGCATTGATTGGTGAAGAAAGTATTAATTATGAAGTGAATACAGTGACTTCTACTATTCATGGATATCCTTCTTTTTTCGATTTCAGCCAGGCAAAATCGCTGACATCACAAGGAACTCCGCAGGCAGTTGATAACTATTATAACCCAGACGACAGATTATTGTCATTTTTTGGACGTGCCAATTATGATTATAAAAATCGTTACATCTTATCAGCTACATTTCGTGCGGATGGATCAAGTAAATTTTTACCACAAAACCGTTGGGGATATTTCCCGGCATTTGCTGCAGGATGGAAAATCTCTGAAGAAAGTTTCTTAAAAGGTAAATCATGGATTGATCTTCTAAAAATAAGAGCAAGTTATGGTGAAGCAGGAAATAATAATATACCTGTAGGACAGCAGACTCAAATTTTTCAATCTATTCCAACAGCATGGATTAATGGGGTAACTAGTGTTTGGGCTATTCCTAAAACAATGCCTAACCCAGATTTGAAATGGGAAACTACAGTAACACAAAACGTTGGTTTGGATTTTGGATTTTTTAAAAATCGTTTAAGCGGTAATTTTGATGTCTATAAAAATGTTACAAGTGACTTATTAATTAATTTCCCAGTTCCAGGATCTGGATATGATTATCAATACCGTAACATGGGAGAAACTCAAAACACAGGTTTTGAAGCTACTTTGAATGTTGTTGCAATTGAAAAAGCTAAATACGGATTAAATTTCTCTTTCAATATGGGAGTAAACAAAAATCGTATTAACTCATTAGGGGTTATGAGCAATTTTGGAGCAGCTACAAACTGGGCTTCTTCACAAATTGGAGACGATTACTTAATATCAGTAGGTTCTTCTTTAGGAACTATGTACGGTTATAAAAATGACGGAAGATATGAAGTTTCTGACTTTGATTATGTTGGAGGAAAATATGTTTTAAAAAGCGGTGTAGTTGCTACAGCTACAACTTTAGTTGGAGACGGAAGTTCTCTTAAGCCTGGAGATATGAAATTGAAAGATGTTAATGGCGATGGTAAAGTGGATCTGACAGATAAAACAGTTATTGGTAATATTAACCCTAAAAGTACCGGAGGTTTCGTTATTAACGGAAACGCCTATGGATTTGATTTAATGGCGGCTTTTAACTGGAGTATTGGTAATGAAGTATATAACGCTGATAAAATTGAATTTTCTACAGCCAATGCTTCAGGGCAGTATAAAAATTTAAATTCTACAATGGCTGATGGAAAAAGATGGACAAATTTAGATCCTGTTTCAGGCCAGTTAGTAACAGACCCTGATGCATTAGCAGCTCTTAATGCTAATACAACTATGTGGTCTCCATACATGAGAACTGCTATATTTACTGATTGGGCAGTGGAAGACGCATCATTTTTAAGATTGAATACGTTAACATTAGGGTACACAGCACCTGAAATGTTTACATCTAAGCTTGGAGTTTCTAAATTAAGATTTTACATGACGGCGAGCAATGTTTTTGTTTGGACTAAGTATTCTGGTTCTGATCCGGAAGTTTCAACAAAAAGAAAAAACCCACTTACTCCAGGGGTTGATTCAAGTCCTTATCCAAGAAGCAGACAAATGGTTTTTGGGATGAATCTTAATTTCTAATTTTAAATTATCACAAAATGAAACATAAATTAATAATAGCAGGATTGATAATTTCAAGTTTATTTAGTTCTTGCCAGCAATTTGAAGACGACTATTTAGATACAGACGCACCATCAACATTACAGCCTTCTTTGATTTTTTCTGATGCCGAACTGGCAAAAGGAGCTGTTGATGGAATAAAAGTGCCATTTGCAGAAACGAACTCTTACAGAGGAAGATTTTTACCATATTATGGATTAAATACAGATGTGGAATGGTATAATACTTCTCAGACAGCAGGAGATAAAGCAGATTTGTGTGTTTATGATGCCAGACCGGGTAATACAGAAATGAATACCACTACAAATGCTTATGCAATGATGTATTTAGGTATTGAGCGTGCAAATATCTGTATTCAAGGTATACGTCAATATGGAAAACCATCACCGGGAACAAACATGGGACAGTTATTAGGAGAAGCATTAACTCTAAGAGCTATTTACTATGCTGATTTACTTAAAGCATGGGGTGATGTTCCTGCTCGTTTTGAACCTATCACTACAGCAACTTTATATTTGCCTAAATCGAACAGAGATATTATTTACAAACAATTAATTGCTGACTTAGGTGAAGCATCAACACTAGTTGCATGGCCTAACGAAACTTCTTATACTAGTACTGTAGAACATGTAAATAAAGCTTTTGTAAAAGCATTTAGAGCACGTTTGGCTTTGGCAGCAAGTGGTTACCAGCAATACCCTGACGGCGTAAGAAGAAGTAATGATCCTGAACTTTCAGTTCCAGCTATGTATGCATTAGCATTAAAAGAATCTCGCGAAGTAATTGAGAGCGGTTCAGCTCATTTAGAATCTACTTTTGAAGGATTATGGAGAAAATACAATCAGGAAATTACTACTGCCGGCGGTGAGTCTCTTTGGGAACTTCCTTTTGCAGATGGACGTGGGCGTATGTTATTCACGTTTGCGGTGAGACACACTTCAGCAATTGATCAATTTCAGGCTAATGGAGCGAATCGAGGCGGTGTAGCGGGACCTTTACCATTTGTTTTTTACGATTACGATCAGACAGATTTGCGTAGAGATGTTACCTGTGTGCCTTACAAATGGGGTACTGCTGTAGCAGCAAGTCCATATCCAATTGCTAAACAAGAGCTGGGGACTTTAGATACATGGTATTTCGGTAAATACCGCTATGAGTGGATGACAAGAAGAGTTACTTCAGATAATGATGATGGGGTTAATAAAATGTATATGCGTTATGCTGAGGTGCTTCTTATAGCTGCTGAAACAGCAAACGAATTAGAAGGTCCGGGAGCAGCAATGCCTTATTTAAAAGAAGTTAGAAGAAGATCATTCCCAGCAGCGGCACAAGCTGTTAAAGTGGAGGCATATGTAGACGGTTTAAGCAGCAAAGAAGCGATGTTTAATGCTATTGTTGAAGAGAATAAATATGAGTTTACCGGAGAAATGGAGCGTAAACAAAATTTAATTCGTTGGAATCTTCTTAAAGTAAAATTAGACGAAGCTAAACAAAAAATGACAGATTTGGCAGCGCGTTCAGGTGCTTATGCTGATGTACCGGCAACTCTATATTATAAGTATAAAACAGATAATGTAAGTTTAGATATCTACGGATTAAACAGAGGAGAAACAACAAATCCGGGAACAGGATATTCTTCTATTGTCTGGACATGGACAGGTACAGCAGCAGATGCTAAGATAAACTCACTATACAAACCAGGAGTTAATCCGGATAACAGACAGTACTGGCCAATATGGCAAGTGTTTATCGATGGAAGTAATGGACAGTTAAAAAATGATTTCGGTTATTAAAATCTTAATTGATAATAAATTATAAGTTATTATGATGAAAGCAAAATATATATTTAGAGGACTAATAGCCGTATTACTTCTTGCAGTTGGAGTTTCAAGCTGCGAAAGTTATAATGAAGAGTTATTAGACAGCGTAGGAAATACAAGAGAGTTTTCTCCAATTGGGCTTAAAGCCACAGTGAGAAACCAAACTACGGTTGAATTAAACTGGACGGTTAAAACAGATGAAAACGCAGATCATTATGTAGTAGAATTCAGCCCGGACGATCCTGAATTTAAAACTATTTTTAAAACAGTAAATGTAACTCCGGCAGAACTGCCAATACAAGTAGCTTTAGAAGGAGAAACAACTTATTCTATTAGGGTTAAAGCTGTAAGTGCAGCTGGTTTAGACGATTCAAAATGGTCAGTAACCACAGCTACAACATTATCTGAACAGATTTTCTTTCCAATTAAACCGGAAGAAATCGAAGCTGGGTATCTTACTGTACGATGGACACCTAACAGTAACGTAACAGAGATTTTAGTTCAGCCAGGTAATATAACCCACACCATAACAGCAGAAGAAAAAGCTGCCGGAGCAGCAATTGTTAACGGTTTAACTCCAGAAACAAATTATACTGCTACTTTAAAGAATGGGACTAAAACCAGAGGAATACTAACATTTACAAGTGGTGTTGATCTTACAAAAGGTATTGTAATAAATCCACAAGACGATTTAATTGCTAAAGTTGCTCAGGCACCATCAGGATCAAGATTATTACTTATGCCGGGTGTTTATTCAACAACGGGTGAGATCATTGTAAACAAAACACTTATTTTTAGAGGTGTAAGACCAGAAAATAAACCAAAACTGACAGTGAAATTTACTCTGGCTAATAATCCGGCTAATGCAAGTGAAGCTGTAAGTCTGTCTCTGGTTGATCTGGATTTAAGTGGATCTGGTTTAACGGGCGGTGTCATTTCAATTTTAACAGCACAAGCGTCACCTTTAGGAGATATCTTGATAAGCAGTTCTTATGTTCATGATTACCCTTCTCAGCTTATGTACGGAAATGCAGCAGCCAGATTGAAATCATTCACTATAGATAATAGTATTGTTAAAAATGTAAATACTGCCGGATCAGCTGATTTTATCGATTTCAGAACTACATATGTTGAAAATGTTACTTTAACAAGAAGTACATTTAATAATTGTGGATCACGTGATTTCATCCGTTTAGATGCAGCTGCTGGTTCAGGAGGAAGTTTAGTAAGTAATGTGGTGATTGATGGATGTACGATATATACTCCGACATTAATAGCTTCAAGCAGAATTTTATATGTACGTTTTGCGACAAATATTTTAGCGGTACGTAACACATTGCTTGTTGTTGGTCAGGCAATTTATACTAACAATGCTGCAACAAGTGCTCCAGGATTTGGAAACAATAATAATTTTAATTCACCAAATTTAAAAGCGACTACAAATAATAACAGACCAGATGCTGCGGCAACAACATTAGATCCGCAGTTTGCAAATGCTGCAGGAGGAGATTTTACATTAGGAAATCAAACTTTGAAAGATAATAAAATTGGTGATCCACGTTGGATTAAATAAATTTCATTTTCATATTTTTAGTTTTTAAAAAGGGATGCCGCGGCATCCCTTTTTTTATAAAGTACTTTTTTGTGAAATCTTCACAGTAAAAGAAACCTGAGACTAAAAACTGCGGCTGAATACTTTTATAATCTATTCAATATCCAAATCAAATTTTTCTAATAATCCGGCAAGCGCTGTATGAGAAACTTTTGTCCCTTTAATTTTATTTTCAGAAGGATCGAAAGCATAATTTCTCGAAGACCTGAAATCGGTTTTCTCCAGGATGCATTCCGCGAAAGTAGCATTAGATAAATCACAATTTTTGAAAGCTGCCAAAGACAAATCGGTATTTGAGAAATCGACATCTTTCAGCGAACAGTCAATAAAATTGGTTTTCTTTAGTTTTTTATAAATAAAAGTAGAATAGTCTAAAAGACAATCCTGAAAACTCATCGAAAACAAAAAACTGTTACTTGCACTAAAATCCAATCCCATTAGTTTACAGCCAATAAACTTAATGTTTTTTAATCCGGTATTCTTAAGCACAGCCAGCGAAAGATTACAGTTTTTAAAAGTAGAATCTAAAAAATCATTATGACTCAAATCACTTTTAGAGAAATTGCAGTTGATGAACTCGCAGTTTACAAATTCTGTATTCGATAAACTTTGATCAGAGTAATCTACTGTGTCAAAAGTTCGGTTTTGGTATAATTTAGTTTCCATTTTATTTGTGAAGATGTTGTAAGTAGTTAAGTTTTATTCTAATTCAATGCAGTCAAAAATGCCATTGTTTAGAATTAGTTTTGGAATATCAAGCTCGCTGTCGATTCTTAAAATATTATCGCAGTCCTCAAGATCAAAATTCCATAAAGTATCAGGTAATAATTCGTGAAGCAGTGTAGAAGCCGACTCAAATTTTGATTGGCTGTTAACGGAAGTTTTAAAAACATAAATCATAATTTGCATTTTTTGAAGAGGCAAATTTCTGAAAAATGTATGGCTGTTTAATAGGATTCAATAATCAATAATTAGGACTTATCAATCATTTTTCTGTACTGAATTGGTGTAATTCCTTCATGTTTCTTAAAAAAACGGCTAAAGTACGATTGGTCTTCATGACCTACTTGTACTGCGATTTCACTTACAGAAAGTGTGGTTTGAAAGAGTAAATATTTGGCTTCTAATAATATGGTTTCATCAATCCATTTTGTGGCCGATTTTCCTGTAACCGTTCTAACAGATTTATTCAAATGGTTAGGCGTAACATTCAATAATGATGCATAATAATGAACCAAATGATGTGTTTTAATATTTTGGTGAATCAACTCTTTGAACTTATTGGTAATAACTTCTGCCGCAGAAATATTTTTTGAACTCTTAACCGAGTTTTTATTCATTTCATAAAACAGCGTAATTAAATACGACTGCACAATATTTAGGTTTGCTGTCGAAGTTTCAGAATATTCTTTTTCAAGCCGGCTTAAAATAGCCGTTATGTGCGGAACATCTTTTGGAGCCAGAGTAATTTTTGGATTGCCTGAAATTTTCATGAAATCAAATTCATTAATCATTTCACGGCTTCCGTATTTTCTAATTAAAATATCAGGGTGAAACTGGCAGATATAGCCTTTATGTATGTTATTAACATTTTCAAGAGAAAAAATCTGACCAGCGGGAACCACAATTATTTCGTTATCTATAGTGGTATATTCCTGATACCCCAATTTCATGACATGCTGGCCCGAAGAAATAAAAATTAAAGTATGGCAGGAATGTTTACAAGGCGGTACCGGATGTTGCATCTGCATTATTTCTTCAATCTCCAAACAGAAAAAATGATCAGAATTTGATTTAAAAAGCAAATGAATAGGATTATCCTCTCCAAGGAACTTCTCCCGAAATCCTGAGGCATTATAAGTCTTTATTTTTTCAATTGTCTTTGTCTTCATACTTAATAATACAATCTAAAATCAAGTAATTTACAAAGAGCATAATGCTTTTGGTACAAATCTTCTACAACTTCAGTCAAATCGTCATTTTCCTGATATAAGCTGAAAAACGCTTTATCGATTGTACTGCAGCTGGCAATTTTATTATAGGTAGAACCATATCCCGAAATGGCGCGGGCACCAGTAATATCAAGAAAATATTGTGCTTCTTCGTCGTTAAGGTCTAATCTTTTTTTATTGGCAAAATGAATAATTTTTCCTTTCATTTTCCCTTCAAAAAGTTCGGCTATTTCTTCAATGCTGTAATAATAATCATGAAGACAGATGTTGTTTTCCTGTCCCGGCATTACCAGATAAATGATTTCATAATCCTTAAAATTATGATCATCATATAATAAAGTATTTAAACTTTCTTCTAAACCCTCAATAGTATCACAGGTTTTATAGATGCTCGAAATTCCCTGATTAAAAGCAATTTCTTCCAGATTTTTAACCACATCAGTAGTTGTAACGGTATCTACGTCCTGAACGCCTTCGAGGCAGAAAATAAATTTTTCATTATCCATGCTACTGTCTTTTCGGTTTTTGGGTAAAACTGGGTTTAAGACAAATATATTTTTTTATATGGAAAAAGCCTTATGAGATCAGGACTTTAACGTCTTTTTTACAAATCATAAAGAAAAAAGGCATCTTTAAAATTTAAAAATGCCTTTTTTATCAAGAGAAATAGTTCTTATTTAATTTTTAAATTTATGAATTCTGGCAGAATACAAATTACTGCCAAAAATAATGGCTCCCATTACAAAAGGAACAAAATGAGAAATTTGCCAGAATAGTTCTTTTCCAGATTTTATTCCTTCATTTGAAGTTTCATAGATTCCTATTCCAATGAAGAAAAGGCAGATAGCAAATAGGCAAAATTGAATTTTATAATTTATCTTAATCATAATTTTATAACTTAACAGATTAATTTATTTAATTTTTGGCACATAGCTAATATAAATAGGAGATTCGATTAAATCTCCATTTTCGTCTAATATAAGAAAATTTCGTGAAGTTTTTTCTTGTGATTTGTCTATATGTGCCGGATATAATCTTTTTTTTCCTGTTCCTTTACAAGCGGCTCCCCATTCAGCGCTTGCCCATATAAATCCAGCAACAGCTACTCCTGTTGCTAAACCAAAAGATCCAACTTCTATAGTCGCAAGTCCAACAAATGCTATTCCAACTCCTATAGATGCAGATAAACAACTTCCAAATAATCCATTACTTTTAGATGTAAAACTATTTCCTTTGAAAAAATCTGGATCATATTCATTCATAACTTTTAATCCATCAATAAAATTATAAAAGCGCTGTAATTTTTTATTTGTCATCGGTAGAGATAAAATAGCATTTTCGAAATTTGTTATTGAAGTATCAAAATTTTTAGTGTTTAATAGCTCATCTTTAAATATTGTTACAGTTGCTAGTTCAGTACTTGTAAACAGATTTAAATCATTTAAATACTGAATATTTTGTTCATAAGTTTGGTCCAGTATATGAGAAGTTCTGGAATCAATTTCAATTGTTAAATCCTGACTTGCCAGCAGACTTTCATATTCTAAATATGGCTCTTCCGGAGCTGTCTCTATATAAGGTTTACTTGTAAAACTAATTCTTTTAGCTTGTATTTCAGTATCTTTTATTTTAATGATATTGCTTGCTCTATTAACATCTTCATTATTTAATCTATAAACGTTATTGTATTATTTTGTTTAACATCTTCTTTATTATCGCAGGAAGTTGTTGAGAATAAAAATTATAGTGGTAACTATTAATATTTTAGTTTTTAATAAATGCTTTGTCATTTTATCTTGTTTAAAAATTAATATTTATTTTGAGTGTACGATATCTCCGAGTAATTACAGTTACTCGGATAAATTCTCAAATATTTTTCGCAGTTTTTTATGATTATTTTTCATTTTAAACATAGGTTTATTCTTTCAAATATATAAAATCATATAATATATTTGTAAATTTTAACATATTTCTAAATTATGATAATTTTAAATTGCAAAGTAGTAGACTGCTTGATACAACTCATTTCAAACGAGCTTAGCATTTGCTTGATATTTGGTATATTAAAGTTTTAGATAAATTATTAAAAAGCCTCAGGATCTTTTACTACGACTTCTAATATCACGTAGATAAAAAACAGAAACTATTTTTAAAGCACGAACAGAAACCTGGTTTAGAAAAGATTTAGAAAATAGGAATATTTACTCAGAAATTAAATCACCGCTTTTATTTATTCAAAGAGAAAACGATGAGGACGGAACTTAAATTATTTTAATACAACAATTACTTTGGTGAGTGGAAAAGCAGAGAAGTGTATTTCCAAATGCTGGTCACATGCCACATAAAGAAACACCAAAATTAGTTATAAATAAAACAGCAGTATTTATTAAAAGCAGTAATTACGCTGCTTTTTTTGCGCGTTGTTTTTTCTCCAAAAGCTTAATTTGATTTTCAGTACAAAGAATTTGTTCTTTAATACCAACTTTATGGACTTCTATCAAATAATGGTAGGTCATCTCCTTAATTGCAGATTTTTTGATAAGTCCTTTTTTAAAATCTATTTTTCTCTCTATTACTGTCGCCCTATAAGATCTTCCACTCAATGTTGTGTAGAATACATCTTGTCCTTTTACAAAATTCATCTCTTTAGCTTTTGGTTTTTAATACTCGCTAATATCCAAGTCTCCATTTTATCAAAAAGGACCGAAAAATTAATCTAGGGGGGATAAAAATTTTTCTCCTTAAATGATGATGCAATGTATAAAGATTCAATAATTCGGCATTACGTATTTTTACCTGTTTTTTGAGTCTAATTCATTTATTTACAAGGCTTCATTTATTAAGAAAAGCTTTGTTATTGCTAATTGTACTAAGAAAATTTGGTACAATTTAGAACATCAGAATTCAGTTCTTTTCAATATCAAATATTTAGTTTTGAGGAAACAAATTTTATTCTAAAACTAAATTTAAGGTCAAATGGTACAGGAAAGAGTGATGGAGAAATTGGCAATTTTAGCCGATGCTGCAAAATACGATGTTTCGTGTTCTTCAAGTAACAGCAGCAGAAAAAATAAGGATAAAGGTTTAGGAGATGCTTCCGGAAACGGAATTTGCCATGCGTATACAGAAGACGGACGCTGTGTTTCGCTTCTTAAAATATTGCTCACCAATCATTGCATTTTTGATTGTGCTTATTGCGTCAGCAGAAAAAGCAACGACATTAAACGCGCCGCTTTTACGGTTCAGGAAGTGGTCGATTTAACGATAGGTTTTTACCGAAGAAATTATATTGAAGGTTTATTCCTGAGTTCGGGTATTTTTGATAATCCCGATTATACAATGGAACGTTTGGTTAGAATTGTCAAGAAACTGCGGTTAGAAGAAAACTTTAACGGATACATTCATTTAAAAGCAATTCCGGGTGCGAGTCCGGAATTGTTGAAAGAAGCTGGATTATATGCCGACCGTTTAAGTGTAAATGTTGAAATGCCAACTGAGCAAAGTCTTAAATTATTGGCTCCGGATAAAAATCATGTTGATGTTATCAAACCAATGGAATATCTGAAAAATGAAATTATAGGTTATAAAGAAGAAAAAAAGCAAAACTACAAAGCACCTCTTTTTGCTCCGGCGGGTCAAAGTACTCAAATGGTTATTGGTGCGACCCAAGAAAATGATATGGAAATTTTGGGCATGGCCAATTATTTTTACGAACAAATGAACATGAAACGGGTCTATTATTCGGGATATGTGCCTATAAGTTACGACAACAGACTTCCGGCAATTGGAACTCCCGTGCCTATGATTCGCGAAAACAGATTGTATCAGGCCGATTGGTTGATTCGGTTTTACGGATTTCACGTCAATGAAATGGTAGGTTTTGACCAGCCGAACCTTGATTTGGATATAGATCCAAAATTGGGCTGGGCTTTGCGAAACTTAAATCAATTTCCGGTTGATATAAATACAGCCGATTTAGAATTGATTCTCAGAATTCCCGGAATTGGTGTTTTGAGTGCCAAAAAAATTGTTGCAGCTCGAAAATTTAAAAAGCTGCAACCAGAAGATTTACAAAAATTAGGAATCTCTTACAGCAGGTCAAAATACTTTCTGGCTTTTGCAGCGCCGTTTCAGTTACAAAGAGACCTGACCTCAATTCAAATAAAAGAACACATTTTAAATTCGCAGAAAAGTAAATACAAAAATGATTTCTCAAATCAATTAGCTTTGTTTTAAACCAATGACACAAGTAATTTACGATAGTACTTTTGAAGGCTGGCTGACGGCAGTATTCGAAATTTATGAATTAAAACTCGCAGATGTTGTTTTTGCTAAAAATGAAGTTTCGAATGCTTTACTTTTTTCAGAGACGTATTTTGTGACAACTGATATCAGTAAAGCAAATCGTGTTTTACACGGATTAAAACAGCGTCTTTCTCCGGAAGGTTTTGATAATATTTACAGAGCATTTTTATCTGATTTGGATAAAATAGAAGAAACCTTATTTCAATTTGTAAAATATATATTTGCCAGCTCTGTTAATATTGAAGATGATTTGGCAAATACTTTTGTTTTGGATGTTCAAAGAGCGGCACATTTAACCGGAAAAGAAAGCCATCGCATGAAAGCTTTTGTCCGCTTTAAACTCACAAAAGACAATTTGTATTATGCCATAGTAGAACCAGATTGCGATGTGCTGCCTTTAATAGAAAAACATTTTAAAAACCGTTATGCCGATCAGCGCTGGCTGATATATGACTCAAAACGCAAATACGGAATTTACTATGATCTTGAAGATACCTCAACCGTGCAGCTTCAATTTAATGCTGAATCAACCTCATCGAAGTTTTTAGCCGAAATATGTGATGACAACGAAGAGTTTTTTCAAAATCTTTGGAGACAGTATTTCAGCAGTGTAAATATTGAATCCAGAAAAAATACCAAACTGCATTTACAGCACATGCCAAAACGATATTGGAAGAATTTAACTGAGAAAATTCCAAATCTAAAATAAGTCCAGAGTTTACTATTACGCAGAGATACACAAAAATTATCGCTGAGACTCGCAAAGTTTATTTGCGGCGATTTCTGTTTTTGTGAATCTTTGCGAATAATCTTTGCGAATCTTTGTGAAACAACTTTTTATTATCTTAAATTTTAAATCCCCAAACGAAAATCTTTTACACTTTTCTGTTCTAAACTTATTTCTTCAAAATAACTTGTAGTTCCTTTATCTACTGGACACTGCGCGCTGATTCCGCCCCAAAGTTCTGCCGGATAATTGTTTTTGTACAAACGAACCATCTGCCAGGTTTTGTTGTCAAGAGAATAATAACTGGCAACCGTCTGCGTATCTGATGATATTTTCATATAAACTGTTTTGCCTTTTACCACATCATGATTGTTATCGTCTGAAGTTCCTATGGTTCGAACTGTTACGATTCTGTGATTTCCTCTTTCGTCCTGCTCAAAACAAAATTTCTGATAAAAGCTGTCATTTACATACAAATACAAAACACCTGCATTGTACAAACCGCTTTCTGTAAATTCGGGACTTACTTTTGCTGTAATCGTAAAAGGTTTAGTATTGTCTATTTTAGATAAAAGAATAGGAGCGGTATTGCTTGAAAGTTTGTTGTTTGGATCTGAAAAATAATCTTTTTTCTCGCCCACATGAAACTGGATATTCTTTTTCTCATCAACTTTTGCCAGAGTATCGGCACCATTAATAGATTTTGTAAAATGAATTTTCTCTAGTTTTATATCGCACGGATTACCTCGAACAAAAGCAGAATCTGAAATTTTTTCAGTGGTTTTTTCTTCAGTTTTATTTTCTTTTGAAGAATTGTTGCAGCTTGAAAAGATTATAATTCCAAAGAGAACGAGGCAGGTAATAAATTTAGTTTTCATAAAATGTTTTGTTAGAAGTATAAAAATGATAATTTAGGTTTTTCAAATTTAGTTCTGCTTTCCAAAAACAGCAATACGTAAAATTAACCAATTTATAAAGCCGCTATGTCCAAAGTTTCCATCGAAGATCAGTTAACCTCAACTTTGTTACAGCAAACCTTTCTGGATGGAGAAGTTTTAGACATAGAAGAATATAAAAAATCGGTTGTTTCTTATGTCGAAATCGAACAATGTGTAGCCGTGCTTTCTGATTTTCAGGCAGACTGCAGTTATATTTATGCAGGCAATTTTGGAGAATTTTTTGGACTCTCTTCAGAAAATTTAATAATCGATTCAGCTTTTGAAGACTGCATTTTTAATAAAATAAATTCTGATGATGTAACCGAACGTCATGCTTTGGAACTTCAGTATATACAATTTCTTAAAAATTTACCCGGAGAAGAATATAGAAAATACAGTACTTTCAGCCGTTTAAGAACTTCTGATTCTCAAAACGTGAATTACATTAATCACCGCACCATGTATCTTAAAAAATCATCAAACGGGAGTATCTGGCTTGCATTGTGTTTGTATTCGCCTTCCGGCAATTTACAAACCAGTACCGGAATCGACGGCAGAATTGTAAACATGCAGACAGGCGAAACGATTGCTTCTGAAAAATACAAATCTCTTTCCGAAACGTTACTTTCGAAAAGAGAATTGGAAATTTTAAAACTTGCTGCAAAAGGAAACAACAGCGGTCAAATTGCCGGATTTCTAAACATATCAGTTTATACCGTTCGGCGCCACAGACAGAATATCATCCAGAAAATGCAGGTTTCTAATACAACCGAAGCTTTACGAACGGCTCTTGTTATGGGACTGATTCAAGTTTAAAAATGAAAAGCAGTTTTTAAGCCATTATTTTTACACGAGACCCATCAGTATTACAAATTTGAATCTCAATAGTATTATTTTCTTTTAGTAAAGCATCTGCCTTATCTTCTGCCTCTTCAAGAGAAGCAAAAAAAGTTGGAGGAAAATCATTTATACCATCATACGAATATCTTGTTTTTCCATCAAGTTCCAGAATAATACCTGTTGCCTTTTCGCATAAAATAATTTGATACATCCTTTATTTACTTTTCTTCAAAGCATCCAATAATTCAACCATATCAACCACACCATAAGTCGAAGAATAATCAGAAACTGCATAAGGCAGGATTAGACTATTGTTGTGAATAATGGCTCCGCAGGAATACACAACATTTGGGACATAACCTTCTCGTTCATCTTCCAATGGAGAAAGTAAAGGTTCGCTAAGTCTTCCAATTTCTTTTGACGGATCATCAAGATCAAAAAGTGATGCACCAATGCAATAACGTCGCATTGTACCTACACCATGTGTAATAACAAGCCAGCCTTCTTCGGTCCAGAGCGGTGATCCGCAATTTCCTATTTGTGTGAGTTCCCAGGTGTAACGCGGCTGCTGCAATAAAACAGGAGTGTTCCATTGTGTAACTCTGTTGGAATACATAATGTAATTGTTTACACCGTCAATTCGGGCAAGCATGGCATATTTTCCTTTTATTTTTCTCGGAAATAAAGCCAGGTTTTTATTTTGAGCACCTTCTCCATGTAGAGGCATAACTCTAAAAGAATAAAAATCCTCAGTAGAAATTAATTTGGGCAATATCGCGTGACCATTATATGCCGTGTATGTAGCCATAATGCGAACAGAATCGTCGTCGTCTACAAAACGCACAAAACGGGCATCTTCAATTCCACGGCTTTCAGAATCTGATATTGGAAAAATGACACGTTCTGTAATATCAGAATCGTGTTTGAATTGTAAATCATAAAAAGAGTTGGCAAGCCAGAGTATTTCTTCGAGAGCAGTTCTTCTTTCCTGACGAATTGCAGGATCACTTAAAGCTGTTTTTAATGTGTTTTTTAAAATTGCAAATTCAAATTCCTCCGGCAGATCCTGCATAATCTGATCAATGTATTTGTCCTGCGTATGCATTTCAATGAGCTTGGTGAGAAATCGCTCTTTATTGAATAAAGTTTTATGTTCAATTTCGGCCTTATCAATATGATGACCAATTTTCATTATCTGAAGATTGTTGTCTCTGTCCAGAATTCCTCTTCTAAAAACAATAGAAGAAATATGTCCTTCACCAGTGGCGCGGAAAGAAATTATTACACGTTTTTCACCCGCTTCTAAACCCGACTGATCAAAATCTTCTACAATCGAAGGATTAAAAATAGCGGCTGATTCTATCGCATATTCCATTGTGCAATAAGAACCAATAAGCATTTTTCGATTTAGCGTCATGGCCTCATAGTCAACCTGCATAGCTTCGATTATGGGTCTTATTTTTTCGCAGTGTCTAAAAAATACCGCCGAAATATTTCTGTGGCGTCTGGCAAATTCCCGAAGTGTTTGTTCTAAGGTTTCTGAAACTTGTTTTTCATCCAGCGTCATTATCCGAAGCACCATCTGCTGGGTTCGGTCATAACCATTCATAAAATATCGGGCTACAACTCTTCTGGAATCTGGGGTAAATTTTATACTTTTTCGAACAACGGATACTCGCATAGTTTTGGTTTTTAATTGCAGTAAAATAATTATTTGATGCAAATTAAGTTTGGCGTATTATGACCTGTAATTTGCTGAGAAAAAATAGAATTAAGCCTTTTTTATCAGCTCAGATATCGTGATATCTTTTCTATTTCTATAACAAGTTAACAATTTTGTTAAAGAAAAAAGCTTAATTTTTTATTAAATTCTTTTTTATCTTCCCGCTTTCCCCGATTATCAATTACTAATTTTAAAATTTAAAGAGATAAACTATAGAGCATATTTCTGAAAAATACTTTTAAAGATATCGCAGTTTTTCTTCTTCAATATCAAGATAATACATTTGTCTGCGTATAATAGCTTCGTCTAAAGTTTTGTCTTCTTTATTTCTATTTAAAAGCCATTGTCTCTGCTGGTCTAATAAATCCCGATAAATATTTTTGAGTTCCTGACTTATGGATTCATCATCAATTCCTTTAATATGCTGTTCCCATTTTTGAATAAGATGCTGTAATGAAGTATTGTTTTCGGCATGATCTTGATAATTGGTTTTTAAGTAAAGTAACGCAAATTCAGCCAATTCTTGTCGTATCTGGTGATGCGCTTCTTCGCGGGGAACAGGATCGTAGATGTTTGGAAGTTTGATTTTTTTGATAAAATACGGAAGCGTCAATCCCTGAATCAATAAGGTTAAAAGAATAACGATAAAGGTGATAAACAAGATGAGGTTTCGCTGCGGAAATCCGTTGCCATTGTCCAGATAAACCGGAATAGATAATGCTGCTGCTAATGAAACAACACCGCGCATTCCGGTCCAGCCTAATATAAAAGGCGTTTTATAACCGGGATGTCTATTGTCTGCTACAGTAATAAAATTTCGGGCGATAAGTGTTACAATTACGGCACCATAAGCAGATATGAGCCTGCTAATAATTAAAACAACCGTAATCAGAACGCCATAACCTATTGCTGTTAAAAGCGTAGTTTCTTCCAGTCCTTTAGTAATTTGAGGCAAATCTAATCCAATCAGCATAAAGACCAATCCGTTTAGTATAAAACAGAGACTTTCCCACACATTTACGCCTTGTATACGCGATCTGCTGTTTAAAAAACGGTGTCGGTTATTAGACAAAAGTAAACCGCAGCTTACTACAGCCAGTACTCCTGAACTATGAACTTCTTCGGCTGCGAGATAAATAATATAAGGCGTTAACAATGATAAAACAATATCGCTGTTGGCATCGGTTGGCAGATATTTATGTGCTTTCATAAACAGCCATCCTATTAATAAACCAATACCAGCGCCGCCAAAAACCATCCAGCTGAAACTTAATGCCGCTTTATAAAATATAAATTGTTCTGTTGCAACGGCAATCATGGCAAATCTGAAAATAATAAGGGAAGAGGCATCATTTAATAAACTCTCGCCTTCTAAAATCGACGACATGGTTTTGGGTACTTTGACAAATTTTAAAATTGCACCGGCACTTACAGCATCTGGAGGAGAAACAATTCCTCCTAAAACAAAACCTAATGCCAATGAAAAGCCCGGAATAAAATAATTCGCAACCAGCGCAACAGAAAGTGCTGAAACAAAAACAACGATAAAAGCAAAACTCGTTATAATACGTCTCCAGCGCCACAATTCTTTCCATGAAATTGTCCAGGCAGCTTCATATAATAATGGCGGAAGAAAAATAAAGAAGATGAGCTCTGGTTCGATGTTGATTGAAGGTACACCCGGAATAAAACTGATTAACAATCCTGCAAGTACCAGAAGTACAGGATAAGCTACTTTTATTTTATTGGCCAGCATAATGAGCAGTAAAATAACAATTAACAGACCAAGGTAGAAAGGGAAGTTATCCAGCATTTTTTTAGTTTAGGTTTCTATATTCGATTGGTGTATAACCGGTATTCTTTTTAAACATGCGGTTAAAGTGCTGCGGATATTTAAATCCTAATTCAAAAGCAATCTGGCTGACTGATTTTTCGGTATCAAAAATTCGTTCTTTTGCCAGATTTATTAATTTTAACTGAATGTGTTCCTGAGCCGATTTCCCAGTTTCTTTTTTTATTAAATCTCCAAAATAATTGGGTGAAAGATGTAAAAGATCTGCAAAATATCCAACAGAAGGAAGTCCAGAATCTTGTGCATTTTGAGAATGGAAATAATCATTTAAGCAGTTTTCAAATTTTGATAAAATATCAGAATTGATGTTTTCACGGGTAATGAATTGTCTGTCATAAAAACGTACACAATGATTTAAAAGCAGTTCTATAGTATTGCTGATAATATTTTTGCTGTGTTTGTCAATAGACTGGCTTAACTCGTATTCTAATTTGTTGAATAAATCTTTTATAATTTCCTGTTCTTTTAAAGACAAATGGAGCGCTTCGTGCGAGTCATAAGAAAAGAACGAATATTGATTTATATTTTTAAACAAGGCAGTTCCTTTTATAAAATCAGGATGAAAAAGCAATGTTAAGCCTGTAGATTTATAATTATCAGTATTGCTTACTTCCAGAACCTGACCGGGAGCAACAAAAACCATTGTGCCGTCATCATAGTCATAATTATTACGACCGTATTTTAATTCGCCGCAATTTCCGGCTTTTAAAAATATAGCATAAAAACCAAAATGCAGACGGGTATTATTGGGTAACGGATTACTATTAGAATTATCAAAAATACTTACTAAAGGATGCTGAGTTCCAACACCTTTTAACTGATTGTATTGTGTAACGTGTTCAAGTTTTAGTTGGTCCATGATGTGCTTGTGAAATTTAGATACACAAATATACTATTCAGATTATTAATAACTTAGCATGATTATTCAAATCAGTAAAAATGGTAATAACAGCAGTAATATGTATTATATACAGCTGGTTTTATTAAAAGAAATTTGTACTGTTAAAAATAACAATAAACTTTTATATAAATAAAATTATGGAAAAGAGAATATTAGGAACACAAGGATTAGAAGTTTCTGCATTAGGATTGGGCTGTATGGGATTGAGTTTTGCTTATGGTACAGCGGTAGATAAACAACACGGAATAAAAATAATCAGAGAAGCATACGAACAGGGAATTAATTTTTTTGATACTGCCGAAGCGTATGGCATTGCCAACGAAGAGCTGGTAGGAGAGGCGGTGAGCCCGTTTAGAAAAGATGTTGTAATCGCGACTAAATTTGGTTTTAAAGGCGGACAGGCATTTAACGGACAAGACAGCCGTCCGGAAAATATCAGGGCAGTTGCCGAAGAATCTCTAAGACGTTTAAAAACCGATGTTATTGATTTATTTTACCAGCATAGAGTAGACCAAAATATACCAATCGAAGATGTTGCCGGAACGGTTAAAGATCTTATACAGGAAGGAAAAGTAAAATATTTTGGTATGTCTGAAGCTGGTGCCGAAACTATTAGAAAAGCAAATGCTGTTTTACCAGTATCGGCTTTGCAAAGCGAATATTCTATTTGGTGGAGAGAACCAGAATTAGAAGTTTTGCCTGTATTAGAAGAATTAGGAATTGGTTTTGTTCCGTTTAGTCCGCTTGGCAGAGGATTTTTAACAGGCGCTATTACCCAAAACACAAAATTTGAAAGTACAGATTTTAGAAATTCTCTTCCAAGATTTAGTGAAGAAAACAGATCTGCCAATCAAAAATTAGTTGATTTATTATCTGCTATTGCTTCTCAAAAACAAGCGACTCCTGCACAAATTGCTTTAGGATGGCTTTTGGCACAAAAACCTTGGATTGCACCAATTCCGGGAACTACAAAATCAAACCGATTAACAGAAAATATTGGCGGTGCTTCAATTAATTTATCGGCAGAAGATGTTAAAAAAATTGACGATGCTTTTGCTCAAACTACAATTCAGGGCGATAGATATCCTGCTCAGATTCAACAAACTGTTGGGAAATAAAGCTTAGATAAATTAAAAGTGCTGTATTAAAAAATGCAGCACTTTTAAATAATTAACCATAAACTAAAAAAACTACATTTTTGTAAGCGGAAGATTGAAACTCACTTTTATCTTTTCAGCGATTTTTTTGCTGACCAGTTTTGGAATTTCAATATCAAAATCTTCTGCTTTTACTTCAAAACTTCCGGTAATTGTAATCTTGTCGTCTGATTTCTGGATTTTAGAATTAACGGTAATCTTTTTTGTTTTTCCGTGCAAAGTCAAATCTCCCGAAATCTTAACTGGTTTTGATGACGCTGAAAGTTTTGATGCATCAAAATCTTCAATTTTTCCTTTAAATGAGGCTTTAGGAAATTTATCCGATTCGACATAATTTTCATTAAAATGCTCTTCCATTAAAGCCACTTTAAACCGAAATCCTTTCATGAGTGCTAAAACAGCAACGTCTCCCGTTCCTGAGTCTAAAATGGCTGATGTGTTTTTGTTTTCTGCCGCCACTTCTTCAAAAGAATCTGCGGAAGCTTCAAATTTCAAATTCCCTGTTTTTGTTGCATATTTCTGTGCCGAAACTTGAAATAGTCCGGCAAACAAAAACAACAATATCATTTGTTTTTTCATTTCCTGTCGATTTAATTTTCTAATAGTCCATCCGCATTCCATTGCAAAATGGTATTTATTTTATCCTGAGACATTCTTCCTGCTTTTGGCATTTGTCCCGGAGTTCCGTTTTGACGCTGAATTCGGTCTAATAAATCAGTGTTTAACATTGCGTCTCTAACCTGTGCATAGGTTTCCAACGGTTTCAATGTTCCGCCAGAAGCGTGGCACGCAATGCAGTTTGCATCGATAATGGCTTTAGCGTTTGCGTTATAGGTTACTTTTCCAACTATCACCTCTGGTTCTTCCAGACTTTCGTACGTGTTAGATTCACAGCCGTATAAAGACAACAATATGCCAGATAAAAAGATATATTTTTTCATATTCTATACTTTTAAAAAACTCTATATAAATTAAACCCAAAGAAAAAATCGCCTTTTCCCCAGTCGCCCGTGGCATTTGTTAAGTAACCGCTCTCAGTCATAGATTGTGAATTGGTGAAAATTAATTGAAAAATATGACCGCCGGTTTCTATATCCAATCCAACAGAAAGCGGATTATTGTAAAAATCCGGTTTATTAAAATTTTCCCCGTATTCCAGATTTAAAGAAAGTCTTTTGGTTAATTTTAATCTTCCTCCGGCACTTAACGTAAACTGATTATCGTTTTCAGTATCCTGATTGTATAGGTTTTTATGAATATAAGACGGCACAAGTTCAAGAGATAATTTATCAGAGAATTTTCTTGAAATTAAAAGCTGATTTACATACGTTAATCGGTCAGAAAACTCAATTTTAGGATAATCGTCTTTTTTCAATCCGCTGTTAATATCGATTGTATTATAACCCACAATGTCAAACGGAAATTTGTCGTTTTGTCTTGCCAGTCGATATTTAAGCGATGTTTCATAAATTTTTAAAAGTGTATGGCGCGACGCACTCACAGAAAGCCAGTCGGTTACACCATAAATTCCTCCAATTTTTGTTGTGGCATCATCAAAACCAAAAAACTCAGAAATACCGCCTTTTACAGAACCAAATCGGTGCGATATAACAATATACAGTTCTTTTTTGGCTGCCATTTTTGTTGACTGAAGTGTTATAATCTGCAGACCTTTAAAAGTGGCCGTTGCATTTTTATCTACAACCTGGGTTGAGTCCAGACTTGACAGTAAATCTTCCTGAGCATTGGCACATAAGCAGATTAAAAAGCTGGCTATTAAGAATATTTTTTTCATATTTAATTTTGTTGTGTACTGCATTGATCCAATTTTACGACTCCAAATAAATCATCATAACCAATACATCTTCCTTTTATATTGACTTGTTTTTTAATAAAATTTTGGTTTGATTTTTTATTCATTTTACAAAATACCTTTCCGTCAATTACCATTGAAGAATCAGTAACTTCTGTGGCTGTTCCTTCAATTTCAATTGTTTTATTTAAGTATTTTGAATCTGCCTGCGAAGAATTTTGCGCATATTGACTTTCTAAGTTTTGGGCAGAAATAGTAAGCATTGATTTTTCATTATCGATGTCTCTGGCATCTTTGTAAATAATGTTTTGGTAGATATAGTAAGGGCCAAAACTTATTACCAGCAGTACTATCAAAATCGTGATTTTTCTTTTGTTCATGTCAATTTGGGATTTAAATTTTACAGCAGTGTGCCAGAATTTCTTATTAATAATTTCAAATCAGCCCGGTTAAAACCGGACTAATTTAAAAGAAACAGTTTTTGATTTTTAAATCGCCAGCGGAATATCTTTTACCGGAACCGGCCATACGGCAGGAGCAGGGAAACTAATTCCTTTATTAGCGCCTCTTACACTTGCATCCTGTCCAAAGTAATACAAAGGCCAGCCGTTGTAAACCAATTGTGATTTGCCAAATACAGTAATAACAGAGAATTTTGATTTATCAAGAATAGAAGGCACTACGATTTTGTCTGTCTCATATATTGGCCAGACTGCATTGTTTGAAAAATCTTCTTTAGTGAAGTTATTTTTCTTGAAATTATCATTTTTAAAAGTATACAATGTTAAACCTTTGGCATCTGTAAAATAAGTAGTCTGCCCGTCGCCGACAGTATAATCAGATTTGTAATTTTTACCGTCATGACCAACAAGCTGACTTCTTACGATCATGATAGAGTAATCTGGTTTTGCAATAAACCAAACACCGCCAATTCCGTCTCCATCTGTTTTACCCGGAGCTTCAGGTGTATTGGTTACGTTGCCGTATCCGTCGTTTGCAGAACTTGGTGCGTAGTAATATAAAGGCCATCCTTTGTAAGTAAGCTGTTTTTTTGAAGATGCAGTAGTAATAGTTCCAAAATCAGATAATGTTAACCCTGTGCCTAATTTATCTGCTGTTAAATTATCTACATTAAACACAGGCCATACTGCCTCGCATCCGCCTGTACAAGAAGATTGTCCTTTTGCATCTGTTGAGAAAAAATATAAAGATCTTCCGTCTTTGTCTACAAGATAAGAACCCAATGTAGTACTTGTTGCAAGCGTAACTTCTTTCTTAGTTTCCGGAGTTGGATCAGGATTAGTATTGTCACCAGAATTGTCACTGCTGCAGCTTAAAAAAAATGTTGTAACAGCAAGTGCTGCAGCGAATTTAAGTTGTTTTAATTTCATCGTCTTTAATTTTAGTTAAATTGAAATGGGTAAATAAGCTTTACAGAATTTATAAAGCGTTTGTTTAAAAAATGATTCATCAAAGAATTGTTCTTTACTGATGAGCATTTCGCAGCGCTACGAAGTGTCATGTAAAAGCTGTCCCTGCGGTGTTTTGTAAAATCTGCTGCGGTCATTTTAATTCTTTTGATAAGGTTCAATAGTAAAACAGCCTTGGTGCAGATAACCCTACCAAAAAATTAAAAATTTTAAGAAAAAAAATATAAAAGGAGTTAAGGCGATGAAAAAAGCTTGCCTGAATAGAATTAAAATGAAACTCTAAAACTCAGATTTGGAGTTCTTTGCAAAGAAAAAGTTTCGACTTCTTCTATAGAATTTGTAAGCGAACTTATCCTGTAATATTCGCTGATTTCATTTTTTCTGTTTAGGATATTTAAAATAGAAATCCCTAATTTGTATTGGATTCCGTTATCAGTTTCCCATTTATAAGTAGATGAAAAATTAACCTGAGAAAAAATATGCAGATTGGTATTGTTAGGTTTATTGTAAACCAATGTGGGATTTGACGGGTCAATTTGAGAATTGTCAGGAGAAGTTTTCGGCCTGCCCGAAGTCCATTTTGTTCCCAAAGCAATTTTAAAATTGTTTTTCTCATAAATTCCTGCCCACGATGCTGTATGCATTACCTCAAAATTGTTAGGAAAAACAGGGTATTCGTAATTAATAAAATGGTAATTATTATGATTGTAAGTATAGCTTAACCAGGTTAAAAAATGATTCATCTTTTTTTGCAGCAGCATTTCGGCTCCCCAGACTTCATAATCGCCGGTTGTTTTAACAAACTCCAGCTGGTTTTGAAATCCCTGACTTGAAGTCGTAATTCCGGTTACTTTTTTATAGAAATTTTCGATATCAAACAGCCAGTCATTTTTTATGTACGATAAATTCAGAGACAGCTGTCTGCTTCTCTGAATAGGAATTGAGCCATTATTGGAGATAATCCAGCGTCTTTTTTCTATCCCGAAATAATCTTTCTGCAGATCAATAATCTGCTGGGAGTTCTGACTTTTTAATTCTCCAAGTAATTCTAAATTCAGGTTTTTATTAATGCCGTAACCAAACTGTACCCGCGGTTCCAGAATAAATTTCTCAAATTTTTCGATATAATTAATTCGGGTTCCGGCTTTAAAATACGTTCGGGAAATTGTGTCATTGTATTTTCCTTCTAAAATCAAAGCATGTGTTCGCAGTACATCTTTTACTTTTCGATAAAAATCAGGATTTGTTACCTGCTCTAAATTTGTAATACCAATTTCATTAAACTGATAACCATCGCTAAAAGTAAATTTAGGGCTGAGAATATGATTGTTTTCTAAATTGATTCCGTTATTGTTTACCGAATTTTCCTGAATAACCCTTTGGCCTTCGCTGTTGGTCTGATTGCCCAGAAGTTCATAAGCCGAATTGTAAACGTTAATTTTAGTAGTGTTAAAATTGTCCCAATCTCGTTTCCATGATAAATTACCGCCATAATTCTGCTGGCGCAAAATACTGTTTTCAGATCGGTTTATGTTGTAAATAGTCGCGCTTTGAAAAACTTCCAGATTATCTTTAATCGTAATAAGGTCTAGTATTATCTGATCTTTGTTTCCTATTTTTTGAACATACTTAAAGGTGGCATCATAAAAATCAAATTTTTTATCGCTTTGATAATCGACATTCTGATTGTTCGAAAAATCGGTAATTGTCGTGTTTTGAAACACTTTGTTAAAATACTCTTTGTATGTAGGAGTTTCAATAAAATCAGTAATAGATTTGCGTGCAGCAACTTCAATATAACTCTTTTTCGAAAGATTGTATTTTCCGTAAACATCAGCATTGATCATATTGAGTCCGGCGCTGAAAGAATTTTTTTCTGCCGTTTCTGGAGTAGAAGAAATGGCTACAACACTCGATACGCTTTCTCCGTAAAAAGCAGAACTTCCGTTTTTGTAAATTGAAATGGTATGGCCAGATTAGGATTGAAAGCAGATATTAAACCAAAAAAATGTCCCGTTTGAAACATTCTTATTCCATTCCATAAAAATAAATTCTGGTCGTGCGTACCGCCGCGCACATTAATGCTCGACACACTTTCGTCGATACTGTTTACACCCGGAATTTGCTGCATAGTCTGCAAAGCATCCGGTTCGATAAGTCCGGGCAGAATACCAAATTTCTTGGGTTTAATTTCAAAAGAACCATTTTTGTTTTTAGAAATTCCCGATGCCAGAATAGCATTTGTCTTGATTTCTTTAAGTTCTGTAATTTCGGGTTGTAATACTATCTGCGGGCAGTTTTTTGAGTTGAAATTTATCGCCGCTATTTTTTGGGTTACATACCCAACATGGCTTATAGAAACTACTGCTTCTTTTTCTTCGTTACATTCAAAATAACCATTTGAATTGGTCGAAACCTGAGTATGATTTGATACACTAATATTGGCATTTTCAATTGGTTTTTTATCCAATGCAGAAAAAACGTATCCGCAGATTATTTGAGAAGCATTATCTTTTTTATAAATATTGATGAATGTATTTCCAATATTCTCAAATGATAAATGCGTCTTTTCACTCAGATATTCCAGTTTTTTTTCTAATGAAAATGATTTTTTTGGCGGAATTAATTCTACTCCAGAAATATTGTCTTCAGTATAATTGAAACTTACATGATGCTGTTTTTCAATATCAATTATTATTTTTTTAAAAGGCAAGACTTTTCCTTTGCCCTGAGCAAAACAATTCAGGGCAATGAAAAAGAGAAAAAACAAAAAATGAAATTGTTTGGGGAGCAACATTTATTTTTCGTCAAATATTATTTTATTTTTCGAGACTTGTTTAGCCTCTAAATGATATGTTGTACTAATAATCTGCAAAGCTGTATTTAAATCTTTAGCGGGTAATTTCCCTGTAAATAATGATGTTGTATCTTTTGTATTTAATTCGATCTTAATGTTATATTGTCTTTCAACTTCATCCAGAAGACTTCTGATATTTTCTTTATAAAACCCTATTTGATTGTCAATCCATTCCGGTTTTGATGTATTTACAGTCAGGTTAACCTGTTTTCCGTTTTCAAAACTTACGCTTTGCCCGTGGGTTAATAAAATTTGGGTATTGTTATAATTTACTTTTACACGTCCTTCATAACACACTACATCAAACCTGTTTTTTCTGGTTTTTACATTAAACTGGGTTCCTAAAACCGTTACTTTTCCAAGACGGGTTTCTACTTCAAATTTTCGGCCTTTGGCTACTCTAAAATAAGCTTCGCCTTTTAATTCTAAATGCCTGCTGTTGTCCCAGTTCCATTTTTTATACTGTATTTCAGAACCTGAATTCAATACTACTTCTGAATTATCCGGTAATGAAAAAGTGGTTCTTTTTCCAAAATCGGCTGTTTCAGTCTCAGGCACAAAAAACTGCATTACAAAAGTTACTGCCAATGCGAGAACAAATATTGCAGCGGCTCTAAAAGCCCATTTTTTGTATAGCGGTACAACTTTTGGAGCTGTTTTTTTCTGACTCAAAATATTCGACAGCATAGCGTTTTCATCAAGATCTCCAACCTCTAAATGAGCTGTATAATTCTTGATTTTTTGATATTTTTCAAAATCCGGACTTGCCTCAAATGCTGCCAATTCATCCGGAGATAAATCATCGTTGAGCCATTTTGCCAATAAGCGATTTTTTTTCATTTTATCGTACTATTATAATTAAAACAATTAGAACTTATTTTACCCTACTTTTTATAAATCAATTTCTTTACGTAAGCTTAACAACGCAAGATGAATGCGTTTTTCTACCGCCTTTACGCTAATATTTAACTCCGCAGCAATTTCACTGTATTTTTTTCCGTCAATTCGGTGCATCAAAAAAGCGGTGCGTTGTTTTTCGTTTAAGTTTTCGATGGCTTTTAAAAGTTTTGCCTGAAACTGTTTTTCTTCCAGAATATATTCCGGGCTTTCATTGGTTTTGTCTAAACCGGTGAAGTTTTTTTCGTATTTCAAAACCACTTTCTGGTGCGCAATCTGGTTAAGACTGCTGTTGTTTGCAATGGTATAGATATATGATTTTGCTTTTTCGAGCGGCACCGAAGCACAATTCTGCCAAAGTTTTACAAATGCTTCCTGTGTTATATCTTCTGCCTGTTCGATATTGCCAAACTTGTAAAGAAGAAAATTTCGAAGCGCTTTTGCATGGCTTTTAAAAAAGGACGAAAAGATTATTTCGTCACAAGTATCTGATTGGTTCTTAGTTGGCATTTATATTTGTGATTGGTACGATGCAAAAGTATTTGTTTTTAGTTTAAGTAGGGTAAACGCGGTGCTGATTGTTTTATAGAAACATCAGATGTTATTTTCTGTTATTATCGAGAATTAAAAATATGAAACAGAAGCCGTTGATGCCGAATTTATTAAAACCGTTTTTTAATTTTATTACCTTTGTAAAAATATAAATATGCTTTCTTTTCAAAAATATTTATCAATAGCAGCCATTTTCCTGCTCTTGTTTTCCTGTCAGAACGAATCAGACGATCAGGACAATACGGCGCAAGGAACCATTACAAATGCTTCGCCTCTTACGTCTTATCTGCAAAGGGTTGCCATGGTGCAGACCGTGCAGGATAATATAATCGACGGATCTACTTATTGTACTATAAAATTTCCTTACACGGTTACGGTTAACAACACGCAGATTGCCATTAACAGTGCTGCCGATTATCAAAAAGTAATTGACAATATTAATGCAAGTAATTACGATGATGATATTGTAAAAATAGATTTTCCGGTTACGATGGTTTACTATAATTACATTGAAAAACTAATCCCGAATGAAGCTGATTTTGATACTTTAATTGATTACTGGAATCAATATCCTGATCTTCTTTCTAAAATTAACGGACTCAATATTAATTATCCAATCACTATCAATATTTATAACAGTGCTAATCAAATAGGAAGTTCTCAAACTATAATAAGCGATCAGGCGTTTTTCAATTTTATAAAAAACCTCAACGCCAGTCAGTACATTTCTTTAAAATATCCAATTTCGATAGTCGATTACCACGGACAGACGAAAGCGGTTAATACTAATTTAGATTTCGAAAATGCTATAAAATATGCGATTGATTACTGCCCAGAAAATAATATTGTAACACTTAATCTAAACGAAGTAATTACAAAAGGTTCCTGGCAGATTCCGTATTATTTTGCTGATTCTGATAAAACTTCGTCTTACAGCGGTTATTCATTTGTGTTTAAAAGCGACAATTCTGTTACAGCCACTAAAGCAGGAATTTCAGAAACAGGACAATGGGAAAGCACCGTACAAAATAATGTTAGGGAATTAAAACTGAATTTCAGTTCAGAGTTACTCAGCAAATTAAACAAGAGCTGGAAATTGTTTGAGTTTAATAATTCACAAATTCGATTGCGAGATGTAAATAACAGTACCAATTATCTTTATTTTGAAAAACAATAAAAAAGTTTACAAATCATATAGAAATTAGATTAAATCTTATTTTTGAATTTTCAAAGACATAAAAAAACTCCATTAGCAATAATGGAGTTTTTTTGTATTTGTATGTAATTTTTTTAATTCCAGATTCCGTTCATTTCTGTCAAGATGATTGGTTTTCCTTCTGTAACTATGATTGTATGTTCGTGTTGTGCCATAAAACCGCCTTTGTTTCCAACCATTGTCCAGCCGTCTTTTAGAGTTTCGGCAATTGTAGAAGTGGTAGAAATAAAAGTTTCGATAGCAACAACTGAGTTTTTCTTAAATCTTGTCAGGTTAAAACGATCTCTGTAATTGGCTATTTCGTGTGGTTCTTCATGCAGACCTCTTCCAATTCCGTGACCGGTTAAATTTTTAATGACTTTATAGCCTCTTTTCTTAGCTTCGGTTTCCATTATAAAACCAATATCAGAAATGCGAACGCCTCCTTTTATATTGTGAATGGCTTTATGCAGAATTTCTTTTGAGGCTTCAATTAATTTTTGATGCTGGTTTACATCTTCACCAATAACAAACGAACCTCCGTTATCTGAAAAGAAACCGTTTAATTCTGCCGAAACATCGATATTGATTAAATCGCCTTCTTTTAAAATTCTTTTTTCTGAAGGAATGCCGTGGCAAAATTCTTTATTTACGCTGATGCAGGTCCATCCCGGAAAACCATACGTTACGTAAGGTGCAGATTTTGCTCCTAAATCGTTTAGTATTTTTCCGCCGTATTCATCCAGTTCTTTTGTCGATATGCCGGGTTTTGCAAAATTTCTCATTTCTCTTAAAGCATAAGCTACAGCTTCGCTTGCCTTTTTCATTCCAATTAATTCTGCTTCTGTTGTTATTGACATGGTACTTTAATTTAAACTTCTGCTAAGATACAACTATTTTTATTTTCGGTTTTATTCCGGCTGATAAGTCAGTTCTACAACTCCTGATTTAAAAACTCGCGTATCCATTAGTTTCAGTCCAATACGATCTGATAAGTTTTCAAATAAAGGTTTTCCGGAACCTAAAACAATGGGATGAACAGAGATTTTGTAAACATCAATAAGGTTTAAATTTATAAAGGTTTTGATAAGACTGGCGCCGCCGTACAGCCAGATATCTTTGCCCTGCTGATTTTTTATTTCGTTTACTTTGGTAATTAGATCTGCAGTAATAAAAACAGCATTTTCATCATTTCTGTTTTGGCTCGAAAAAACAAATTTATTTTTAGAGTGAATTCCATTCCACATTTCTTTTTCTGCCAAATCAGCATTTTCATCTGCCTCATAATTTCCCCATGCATCGTAGCTTATTCTTCCATAAAATATAGTGTCAACGCTTTCAATAAAGGCTGGAAAATTCATGTCTTCATCCATTATGCACCAATCAACTTCTCCGTTTGGACCTTCAATAAATCCATCTAATGTAACCGCAAGATTTAAAACTACTTTTTTCATTTGTTTAGGTTTAATTTTAAAATATCTGAAGGTGAAATTCCGTATTTCTTTTTAAAAGCAAAAGAAAAGTGGGAGAGATCTTCAAAACCCAGATCAAGATAAATATCCGAAGGTTTTCTGCCTTTCTTTTCTAATAAAAAATAGCCTTCTTTGAGTCTTCGCTGAATAAGCCATCGGCTTGGAGTATCTGAAAAAATAGCTGCGAAATCACGTTTAAAAGCCGAAATACTTCTTCCGGTTAAATACGCAAAACGCTCCATACTGATATTAAATTTGTAATTGCGATTCATATATGCTTCTAAATCGATCTTTTCCGGTGGTGCGAAATCAAATAAAATATTCGTTAGTTCAGGGTTTTCTTTTAGCAAAATCAATAAAAGTTCCTCGCGTTTTATGCTTGAAAATGTCTCGTCGATTTCGCCTCCTTCATTATAATACGGCATTAAAGAAAGAATAAAATTTGGAACCAGATTGGTTTTCTTTAACTGCACAAATGCGGCTTCAGCTTCGCTTTTTTGAGCTTTAATTTTATGTTTTTCAGCAAACGCTTTTAAAAAAAGGGTATCGAAAATAACCACGACTTTTTCAAATTCGTTATCCTGTTTTTGTTTGTGGTATCGTGCAAGATGATTTTTTCGGGCAATGCAATACTCACCAGGTTTTAAGCTGTATTTACTGATCCCGTCATAACCTTCAATAGTGCCTTTTGCCAGATACAAAAAGAAATGTTCTGTAATAAAATGTTCCGGCGATATTTCGGGACCTATATAACAACTTTTAATTTCTGTATATTTCATGAGGCATTAAATTGGTTTGTCAGTATTATTTTTCCACCATTCAGGAAAAACTTTATGATTCTCAAAAATAACGATTTCTCCAATAACGGGCGTAATTAACGGAATTTGATATTTTTTATTTAAACGGCTGATTTCATTAAGCGGTTCGTTCCAGGTATGTTTGGCAAGTGCAAATTTTGAATTATGAACTGGAATCATGCTTTTGGCGTTGAGATCTTTTGCAGCTTGTAAAGTTTCTTCAGGAAGCATGTGGATATAATGCCAGGCTTTGTTGTATTGTCCGTTTTCCATAATCGCAATATCAATTGGACCAAACTTTTTTCCAATTTCGGCAAAGTGTGTGTCGTAACCGCCGTCGCCGCTGTAGAATATTTTTGTTTTAGGCGAATGAATTAAAAAAGAAACCCATAAAGATTGGTTCTGTTTTAAACCGCGTCCTGATTTATGTCTTGCCGGAAGCGTATGAATGGTGTAATACTGCCCAACGGTAACAGAATCGTTCCAGTCTTTTTCGATGATTTTATTTTTAGGATATCCCCAGCGTTCAAAATGTGCGCCAACGCCCAGACCGCAGATTACGGTTTTTACTTTTTCTTTTAATGCTAAAATGGTTGGGTAATCCAGATGATCGTAATGATCGTGAGAAATCAGCAGATAATCAATGTCTGGTAAATCCTGTACCTGATACGAATTTGTTCCTGCAAAAACTTTTACGCTGTTTGGCAGCGGCGATGCATTGCTGCTAAAAACCGGATCGATTAAAATTTTCTTTCCGTCAACCTGCAAAAAGGAAGAAGAATGCCCAAACCAAACTAAAAGATTTTGATTGGCAGGCAGGTGTTTTAAATCTCTTTTTACAGACGGAATTTTACCAGAAGGTTCGGTTGGAACTGTTTTATCAAAAAGCTGACTTCTTATTACGCCCCAAAAAGTGTAACCGGGAGCAAATGTAGGCGTGTAAGTATTATTTTGAAATTCACCATTTTTATAATGAACTGATTTTTGAATTCTGACCATGCTTTCTTGAGAAGGTAAACTTCCAAAAACTGCTTTTTGCATATAGAGCCAAGTACTGAAAGCGAGAATAAGCAAAAGGACGGCAATAACTATAAACATTCGTTTTAGGATTTTAAAAATTCTGTTTTTCATTTTTAGTTCGCGGCTTTTTTAATATCAATTGGTTCCAGAATTTTTTTAGAATACCCAAACTGTGCTGTAGAAATCATAGCACGTCCTATTTCTCTAATCTCGCATCCGGTATAAAACAATCCCAAAACAGGGTAGAGGAATTTGATGTATTTATTAAAACCTTTAAGATGTATTTGTTCTTTGTCTGGTTTCATTAACCCCGGACGAAAACTGTATTGCGCTCTAAAAGGCAATCTTTGTAAAGCATTTTCAGTTTTTCCTTTTACGCGCGCCCACATAACTTTTCCTTTTTCAGAACTGTCTGTGTGAAATCCCGAAACGAAATTGAAAACAAGATTTGGGTTTTGATTTAATACGGCTTTTGCAAAATGAATCGTTGTGTCGTATGTAATATGGGTATATTCTGTTTCGTCCATACCCACACTGCTTATTCCGGCACAATAAAAACAGGCATCATAACCAGCAAGTCTGCTGTCATTGCTTTGCAGCGAAAGAAAATCAGAAACCAGATATTCGGTTAATTTAGGATGCGATCTTCCGCTGGTTTTTCTTCCCACATACAATACTGATTCTATATTTTTATTATTCAGGCATTCTATTAAAACACCTTCGCCAACCATTCCGGTTGCGCCTGTCAGGATTACTTTCATTTCTTTAGATATTAAGATTTTTCCATTTTATGAGACTTATTACACTAGCTGTTACAGCTTCTTCATTGGTGCGCGGTACCCAGCCTAATATTGTTTTTGCTTTTTTATTGCTGGCATTTCGATTAATTCCAACCAAAGGTAAAATTGCTTTTGCCTGATCGTTAAATATTGATGATAAGCGTATTATAAAGGTAGGTAAAGATTTTGCTGGTGCCTTTGTTGTTACATACGGCATTTTTTCTTTCAGCAGTTTTACAATTTCCATTAAAGACATTGTTCCTCCGGATAAAGCTAAAAAACGCTCGCCTTTTGCCTGCGGTTTTTCCATTGCTAGAATGTGCAGTTCGGCAACATCTCTTACATCGACAATTCCTAATCTAATATCTGGAATTGCTTTCATTGAACCGTCTAATAATTTTTTAAGTAACTCAAAACCGCTTGATAAATCTTCGTTTAAAGATGGTCCAAAAATTCCCATTGGGTTAATTACAGAAAGTTCAAGAGCGCCTCCTTTTTTTTCAATAAAATCCCAGGCTGCTTTTTCGGCCAGTACTTTTGATTTATTGTAGGTCGAAAGTCCTTTTTCGTTTGGGTCTGTCCAGCTTTCTTCGGTAATAAGAGAATTTTTGTCTTTGTGGCTGTAGCCTACAGCGCCAAAATTTGAAGTCATAACAACACGTTTTACACCAGAGTCTCTCGCTGCCTTTAAAACTCTAAGCGTACCGTCGACAGCAGGGCGTATCATTTCGTCTTCATTTTTTGGAAGTCTCAAAAATATAGGCGAAGCAATATGTAACACATATTGACAGCCCATCATGGCTTCGTTCCAGTTTTTATCGGAAGTTAAATCGGTTTCAATAAATTCTAATTGGCTGAAATCTGTAATACCGCCATTTTTCAGCATTTCAAATATTTTATCTCTGCTATTTAAAGATCTTACGGTTGTTCGAACCTGATAACCGCGATTTAGTAATTGCAAAATACTGTGAATTGCCACAAAACCAGTTCCGCCGGTAACCAATACTTTTTGATGTGAATGTATCATTTGCTGTATTTTTATAATGCAAAGTTCTACAGATTATCAAGAATTTATTTTGTTGAAAAGTCCAAAGTTATTTTGTTGAGAGGTTCATGATTTTATATTTAAAATAAGAAAAAACTTATTTTTTTTGTTTATTCTTGTATTTTTGCATTTCCTAAAATGAGGATTATGAGTACAGAAAAATTAAATAATAAAACTAAAGAAGAACTAAAAGATATTCTGATTAATGATACTGACATACATAAGATAGAAACGTGGGAGTTTTTAGTAAAACATAGTTTGAGTAATAATGAATTGGTGATTATTTTAGAAAAATGCGATGATCTTCGAATTAGGAGTAAGGTCGCTGCCATTTTATCTGGACAGAATCCTTCAACTAATGAACTCGTTTGCATTATCAATTACAGTTGGAACTTTGAAATTACAAATAATGCTTTTGAGATTCTGTTAGAAAAAGATCTAACAAACTATAATTTGATAGTAATTATAGAAAAATGTCCAATTATTGAAGTGAAAAAAAGAGCTTTTGAAGTTTTGATAAAAAATAATCCAAGAAATGAAGAATTGGCAGATGTACTTAGATGGTTCGGCAATTATGAAATTAGAAATGATATATCCAGGTTTTTGCTTACAAAAAATCCAGATATTGACGAACTAAAAGACATTATTGTGATGTGTAATGATCCTAAAATTGGAAATAATGCTTGGGAAATGTTAGAAAAACAAAATCTAACAAATAAAGATTTGGAAAATGTTATACGTAATCCTATTAGTCTTAATAATGAGGGAATAAGAAATAAAGCTGCAAAAGTATTATTACAAAAAGAGCCATCAGACAATGAATTGCATAATATTTTACTAGGGTGTTCAGATATTCAAATGGTAAACAAAGCATCAGAAGTTCTATTAGAAAGAACAATAGTAAATGAAAATCTACTCGAAATTTTACGCCTTTGTACAAATCATGAAATCATAAACAATACGTGGGAAATTCTTAAACGTAATAACCCAACAAGCAGTGATTTGAGATTTGTTATAAGTTTTTGTACTGTTATAGAAGTGGTTAAGGAAGCTTGGGGGATTTTTGAAAAAGGTGATCACAAAAAAGAGGACCTATTGGGGATTACTAAATGTTGTATAGATATTGAAATTGTAAAAACTGCCTGGAAAAATATTGAAAAAGAAGAATGGAATTTTTATGATTTGCGTGATGTGATAGGAGAGTGTATAGATCCTGAAATCAGAAAAAGTGTCTGGGAGAAAATGAAAGAGCAAAGCCAGCACTGGCATTGGGGAACATTGGCTTATATTCTTACAGATGATTTTAATACAGATCTGCCAGTTGAAATTAGAAATGAAGCATGGAAAATGTTAGCAGTCCGTGCCGGAATTACCAAACCATTTAATGAAGAACCGCTGATCCAAAAAATGCTTTCGAAATTCGGCGATAAATTTGATCATACACAAAAAAAGATCATGTTTCGCCAGATTTGCATTGAAGATGAAGAAATTATGAAAATTAAAAAAGAATATAGCCCTATACTTGATTTACTTGTACTGCCTAATTATTTTTATAACATTACAAGTGCAGATGCCTAATTTTAGCTTTGACAAATCAGTTATAAAAGACAAATCCCTTAAATGCGATATTTAAGGGATTTGTCTTTTATTGTCGAAAATTGGTTTTTATTTTACCACATAATCAACTGCATCTGCTTCGCAAAGTCTAAAATAACCTAATGCAAAATTGCTGGCATCGGTTGTGTTTACAATGTTTCCTCTAATATTTCCGGGAGGCACAAGAAACGGATTTGCGCTTGAAGCTTCTAAAATTAGTTTCATATAATTGAAAAAGTTCTTAGAAACGCCTCGGTGCGTAATTTTTACAACACTTCCGGTTTTAATATCATCTTCGTGAGAATAACGGGTGCTTATTTCGTTTCCATTATAAAACTCATCATTTGTAATTTCGTATTCCGGATATATTAAGAAATCGCTTTTATAATCTGTTAAATAAAAATTGACTTGATCTGCAGGATCTGTATAATAAAAAGTAAGTTCAATAATGTCTTTTCCTCCAAAATCTGGAACTACAGCCTGCTCAACTTTGGTTATTGACGTTACAGAAGTCAGTTTTTCAACTGCTGTAAAACTTTTTCCTTCAGCTTCAATAAACAACTTATAATCCATGTCGATTACGGGTACAAAATTAGTGCACACATATACGCCCGGCTCAGTTTCATTAAAAGTAAAAACGTCGCCGCTGGTGTTTTCAACTCTTACCTGCGCACCAGAAACTTTTGGTGTTGAACCGCTGTAGTATGAAGCTGTTTTACTGATTTTTATGGTTTGTTCGTTGCCGCTGGTTCCTTTTTTCCAGATAATTTCGGCGTCGACTACTAATCTTGTTTCTCCGGTTTCTAAATCCAGAGTTACAACATCTTCACACGAAGTAAAAAATACAACAAACAGAAGACTCATTAATGCCAGTATTTTATTCATTTTAGTATATTTTTTTAATTTATTCATAGCATTAAAATTTAAAATTATAAGAAACTCCAGGTACAATTCCGAAGATTGATAACCTTCTTGTTTCATTTGCTCCAGTGTCTTCATTAGTCGTAAAACTCATAGAAGCAGCATTTTTTCTGTTGTAAATATTGTAAATGCTGAATACCCAATAGCTTTGCCATCCTTTCTTTTTATCTGGTCTTGGCGTATAAGTTGCAGCCACATCGAGGTGATGGAAAAGAGGCAGCCTGTTTTCGTTTCTCAAAGAATAATTTGGCACATGAATTCCCCCAAATTCATAATACCCATTTGCATACGTTACAGGCTGTCCTGACTGCAGCGTAAAATTTCCGTTGAAAGACCATTTTGGACTAAACTCATAACTTCCTACAACGCTTAAATTGTGCATTTTGTCATATCCAGATAAATACCAGTCTCCGTTTGCAATTCCCGGTTCTTCGGCAGTTCTTCCCGGAGTTTTTTGTTCTGCTCTTGATAGAGTGTACGAAATCCAACCCGTAAAAATTCCAGTATTTTTTCTAAATAACAATTCCATACCATACGATCTGGCTTTACCATTTAAGATAACTTGTTCGATATTATTGTTTGCCAAAATATCGGCTCCGTCAATATAGTCAATACGGTTTTGAACTTTTTTGTAAAACAGCTCACCTTCAAAAGAATAATCGTTGTCTTTAAAGTTTTTAAAATATCCTACAGCATACTGATCTAAAAGCTGAGGTTTGGTAAACGGTCCGCTTGGAGTCCAGATACTCATTGGCAGCGGCGATTGAGTATTTGATAAAATATGAATATACTGCGCCATTCTGTTGTAACTTGCTTTTACAGAAGTGTTGTCGTTAAAAGCATACGAAAGTGCTGCTCTTGGTTCGAAATTATCAAAACTGCTGATTTTTTTTCCTTTGCCGTAATATGTTGTTCCTGTTGGAGTTCCTTCTTCGTAAATTTTGTATAACGGATTGTATACAACACTTTGTCCATTTTCATAAGTACTGATTGCTTCAGAACCTAAACGATAAAACATGCTGTAACGAAGCCCGTAACGGAAATTCAATTTTTCAGTAATTTGATTTTCAAAATCCAGATAAGCAGAAGTTTCTAAAGCATATTTTTTATCAAGCTGCTTGTAATTAAACTGAGAATCAATACTTGTTGGCTGTACAGTACCTGGATTGAAATTATAATACAATCCGTCAATTCCGTAATTGATCTTGAATTTTTCTGATTTTTGATAATTCCATCCGTATTTAAGACCGTAATTTTGAATGTTGCTGTCCCATTCAAAGTTTTCCATTGAAAGTCCCAAATTGAATTTATAATCGCTGTAAAAAACAGAAAGATTATGATTTAAGCGATCAGAGAATTTGTGTTTCCAGCTTAAAATTCCCATTGTATTTCCGTATTTACTTGAGAAACGATCGTTGATGTCGAATATATCATTTCCTAAATAACCAGAAAAAGTCAATGTATTATTAGCATTAAAACGGTAATTTAATTTAGCGTTGAAATCATAAAACATAGCTGAGTTTTTATTGTCTGCCAGTTTTAAAAATAAATGTGCATAAGAAGTACGTCCAGATACAATAAAAGACCCTTTGTCTTTTTGTAAAGGTCCCTGAACCAAAAGACGACTTGATATTACGCCAATTCCCCCGTTTACTTTGTAATTTTCAAAATCTCCCGTTTGCTGTGTTACATCTAAAACAGAAGAAACACGTCCTCCAAATTTAGAAGGAATTCCTCCTTTATATAAATCTAAACCATTTACGATATCAGCATTAAAAACAGAGAAAAAACCAAACATGTGCGAATCGTTATAAACCGGAGCGCCGTCTAAAAGAATTAAATTCTGATCGGCAGCACCGCCTCGAACATTAAAACCTGATGAAGCTTCTCCTGCATTGGTAACTCCCGGCAGAGTAAGTATCGATTTTAAAGGATCTGGTTCGCCCATTGCTGCAGGAATTCTTTTTATTTCCTGCATCGAAAGTCTGTTTACACTCATTTGAGTGGTTTTAATATCAACAGCTTTATTACCAGTTACAATAACCTGTTCTAATTCCTGACTATCAGAGTCTATATTGAAATTGATTTTAGTGTCATCAGAAATTGTAATGCGTTTTTCGTGATTTTTAAATCCAACATAGCTGACTGCAACTGTATAGTTTCCGTTTGGGATTTCAATACTGAATTTTCCGTTTACATCCGTTACAGCGCCAACTTCTAATTCTTTAATATAAACATTGGCGCCAATAACGGGCTGTTTGGTATCATCAAAAATCTGGCCTGTCAGCTTACTTTTTTTTTTGACAGTTTTAGCTGATTGTGACTTTTGTTTCACAAAAATATTATTGCCAACAATAGAAAATTGTACAGAGGCAGTTTTGTTTAATTCAGAGATAAGTTTCTCGATTTCGACTTGCTTATAAGTGCTTTTCTTTGTAAAATACTTTTGATTTGTATCTATCTGATCTGTAAAAGCAAATTTAAAATCGGTTTGATTTTCTATCTGCTTAAAAAATTCTTTTAAAGTTACATTTTGATCTACAGTTATTGTAACGGTCTGAGCAGACATACATAAACTGAATAAAAAAAAGCATGCTGAAATTATATGCTTCATGAAATTTTGTATTTTTGAATTATTAAATGGAATAACTTCCTGTTATTCCTGACTATAAAGGAGGATGTGTAGTTTCGCGGCTTACATCCTTTTTCTTTTCTTATTGAAAAGTAATCTGTTTTAGATCTTCATTTATTTCAAAGTTTAGGTTATACATTTCTGATATTAATTGTACAATTATTTTTAAATCTTCTTTTCTGTTTATTCTAATCGTGATTTTCTGGTCTTTATATTCTTTAGGCAGTGTCACTTTATATCCGTAATTTTCTTCGATGTAAGTACTTACAACAGTTAGCTTTTCATTATCAAAATCTATAAATCGGCTGAATTCTGCTACTGATGCGGTTTGATTTCCGTAAGTAAATTTCTGTCCCGGTTTTAAAACCCAATTCTGATCCTGGCCTTTTACATTCATCTGCACACTTCCTTCAAACAATTCAACAGTTACTTCCTTTTTTTGAAATCCTTTTACAGTAAAACAAGTTCCTAAAACGGTTGTGGTTGTTTCGTTGCAAAAAACCTGAAACGGATGCTGTTTGTCTTTTTTTACCTGAAAATAAGCTTCACCCACAATTTCAATTTTTCTGTTTAATGCAAAGTTGTTTCCGTATGAAATTTTAGAATTTGGACTTAGTTCTACTTTTGAGCTGTCTGGCAGCACAACATGTTTTATTTTTAAAGTAGTATTTTCAATCACATTTTCAGGAAGTACAATTGCTCCTGCTGCTGAATCATTGGTAAAATAAATTCCTGTTCCTACAAGAACAAAAAGTAAAACCGCCGCGGCAGCATAATAGCGCCAAGGTTTAAATTTCTTTTTCTTTGGAGTAAAAGTTTTTGAATGGAATTTTCCCCACGAAGCTTCTTTTATTTTATCTGAATGCGAAGCTGGTGTTTCATTCCATAACTTTTCAAACTCTTCGTCTAATTTTTCTTTATCCATGACTTTGGGGGTTAAAGTTTTTTACAATAAAATCCTTGTTTATTAAAAACACCATAAACCACATCCTTAATTTCTCTGTTAGTTTCGATTCTAAGTATTCTTTCGCGATTTTTGAAATCAAAATTTATGATACAATCTGAAATAACAAATTGTAAAAGAACTACAAGCAGACTTGCATCTTTTTTTGTTCTAACATTGGTTTTGTACGCTTCGATATGCATTTTTTTGTTCTCGTTTTTATATATAACAAACGAGATCAAAAAAGTTCCTAATGGTTTTCGATTTTTTTTCGAATAAATTTACTGGCGAGATAAATATGATTGGCAATAGTCTTCTCAGAAAGGTCTGTGAGCTCTGCAATCTCCTTATAGCTAAGGTTTTCCAGTTTGTGTAAAGTAAATATTTTTTGCTGCTGCTCAGGAAGCTGATTGATGAAATTGTATAATTTTTCTTTTCTATCCTCAAAAACTCCCAAGTCAGTTTCTTCTTCGGCAATATCAGCTTTATGCGGGTCAAGCTGAATTATTTTGCTTTCTCTGTTAACATGATTAATGATGATGTTTTTGCAAATAGTAAATAACTGCTTGTCAAGTAAAACATCTTCGTTAAGAAGTTCTCTTTTGTTATAAAGTCTTAAAAGACTTTCCTGAACAAAGTCTTCAGGAGTAAGAACCGTGAGATTAAATCGTTTGGCAATATTTACCAGTTTATCGTAGTAATTGAAATACACCTCTTTAAAAGCTGCTTCATTACCTTTTTTTAAACTTAGTATTAATTTTTTATTGTCCATAACGAAAATATCGCGACTAGTTTTATCTAGTCAAAACTCAAGGAGTTCAATATTATTGTACTTAGAAACCGACTATCTAAAATCCTGAATGTAATAAGTTACAAAGAACCGTAATTTAATTTTAAAGTTTGTCGCAGTTAATAAAAAAAGTTACAATCTTATTGAAATTAAAAAACCTTAAATTGATATTTAAGGTTTTTAAGAATGCGGTTTAAAAAGAAATTTCAGTTTTATTTAAGAATTTAAAGTAAGCAACATTTGAATATCGACTCTGTTATAAGCCGAAGAAATGCCCGTAATTCTTTTAAAACCTAGTTTTTCATATAATTTAATGGCAGGGGTTAGTTTTGTATTGCTTTCCAGATAAATTTTTGAAGCACCTTTTTCTGAAGCCCATTTTATTGCCGATTCTGCCAATAATAATCCAACGCCTTTTCCTTGTGTCTTTGGACTTACGGCCATTTTTGCTAATTCATAATCGTAATTTTTTCCATCACTTTTAATTAGAGCACAGACACCTAAAACTTCATCATTTAAAACTGCCGAAAAAATTTCACCGCCTTTGTTTATAATATATTCTTCTGCATGATCCAGAGCTTTGATATCATTGGGTTCGACTTCAAAATAATTTGAGATCCATTCTATGTTTAAATCCTTAAAACTTTTTTGATACTTTGAATTATAAGCTGCTATTTCAACTTGGTCTTTGTTATTCATAATTTATTAAATACTGTTTTTTATTATACTGCCTAACTTTTTTAAATCAGAGTCTACGCGGTCATTCCATTCTAAAACATACGTTAATCTCATGCAGTTGTTATATTGATTGTACTGCGAAAAAATTCTTCCCGGTGCAAAAACGATTTTTTGGGCCAGGGCAGTGTTGTATAATTCTGTTGTAGAAATTCTTTCATCTAATTCCAGCCATAACATAAAACCGCCTTTTGGCTGTGCTATTTTAGTGTTATCCGGAAAATAGGTTTCTACAGCACGGTTAATCTGGAGATAATTAGCATAAAGCTTATTTCTAAATGTCCTAAGATGATGATCATAACGCCCATGTTCTAAGAAATCTGCAATGACATCAGAATATAAAGAAGAATTACAAACCGTTTGAACCAGTTTTTGACGAATGATTTTATCTTTAAATTTTCCCGGTGCAATCCATCCAACCCGATATCCGGGTGCAAGAGTTTTAGATACAGATCCAATCCATAAAACTAAACCGGCTTCATCATAAAATTTGCAAGGTTTAGGACGTTCTGAACCAAAATAAAGATTACCATAAATATCGTCTTCAATTAATGGAACGTTGTATTGTGTAATCAATTTTACCAGTTCCTGTTTGTTTTCGTCAGGCATTTGAAAGCCCATTGGGTTGTTGAAATTGGTAACAAAACAGCAGGCTTTTATTTCAGGCAGTACTTTTTTTAAAGCATCGAGATCTAATCCATATAAAGGATGGGTTGGAATTTCAACCGCTTTTAAACCTAGAGCCTTAATTGCCTGCAGTATTCCAAAATAAGCCGGACTTTCTACAGCAACGCTGTCTCCCGGAGAAGTTACAGCCATAAGCGCATTGTACATGGCATGCATGGCGCCGGAAGTAATTACAAGATCATCTTCTGTAATTTTTCCTTCCATGACAAGAGCCCATTTTGCAATGGCGCGTCGAAGCTCTTCAGATCCCTGAACAGGTTCATAAGCTGTGCCGGCATCACCTCTGTTACGGACAGCATTGATAATGCCTTTGTTAAGTTTAGCAACAGGAAGGAAATTCTTTCCGGGTAATCCCAATGCAAACTGTGTTACATCTGATTTATTAATAGTGCCGAAAACTTTATCTATAAGCTCCTCAGGTGTATTTTCTGTTTCATGATTGTCTATGCTGGCAATTGTTGGAAGTGCGGTGGTACGCTGTGAACTTTTGCTGACATAATAACCCGTTTTGGGACGTGATTCTATAAGTGAACGGCTTTCTAATTCTAAATATGCCTGTTTTATTGTGTTTAAACTAACATTATATAATTTCTGCGCACTTCGTACAGAAGGCAGTTTGCTGCCAAGAACGAGAGTTTCATTGTGAATTTGATCTTCAATTATTTTGGCAATTTTTAAATATAATGTTTCGCGATTTTTCATTTTGCTTTTTATGAGCGTTTAAAAATTTAAAAAATGTACAAAGTGATCAGTGCTGTGTTTCAGCTGTTGTGCATTATTGAAATTGGCATTTCTTTTTTTCTTCATAAAAATTGAAATGTATTCCTCAAATAGTGTTTTGTCTTTATCTGTTAGACTTCCGTCGTCGTAAATTTTATAAACGATTTCATTGTTTGAGTTTAATAATAAACTTGCAAACGAATTGATCTTGTTGTCTTTTTCGGCGAGTAGAAAAGGAATTCCAAAAAGCATTTTACCTTCGGCTTTTACACAATTGTTCTGACTGAAAATGTTTTGTAAAATCTCCATGTCAAATATGTACACTTCTCTAAAAGTTATTTTTTCCTGTAGTAATGCTTTAGATTCCATCTTTTTTTTAGCAAAATTACCATTGCTGTTAATTAGGGTACAGATACAGAAAATGATTTTTTTAAGGGTACAGATAAATTTACTAAAGTTTTTTGACTACAGGAAAATATTTTGCAACAACAATTTATCTTGTTTCAAAAAGCGATTAAAAAAGAAAAGCCCTTAAAATATTTAAGGGCTTTCTATTTATGTGTATCTGTTGTTTATTCTCCATCTTTTAAATTATCAATATCAGAAATCTGATCAAGGATATTAGTTTGGTTAGGAGAAATGTAGTTTTTTGTTTCAGCAGGTGCTTCTTTCTTAAAAAGAAGATCCAGAGCATTATAAAGTTTTAATAAAACATCTTTGTCTTCTTTTGCAATATCTAATGCAGTATTAAAATTAAAAACATAATTATTCGAATTGCGTACTTCTACTTTTATCGTTTTAGATGTGATTTTAAATTTAACTATATCCATATATGACTGCAAATTACAGTTAGTAAAACATTATTTTAAAAGTAGTTATATAAAATGTAAACAACAAATTTAAAAATAATTACAAAGTATTTTAAATAAAAAAACATCACTTTTTAAAGTGATGTTTTTTTTACCTGGTAGCGAGGACGGGAGTTGAACCCGTGACCTCAGGGTTATGAATCCTGCGCTCTAACCAACTGAGCTACCTCGCCTGGACTGCTATCATGAATTCCTGATTGCGGGTGCAAAGATAGAAATAATATTAAAGCTCGCAAGCATATTTTGAAGAAAAAAAAATATTTTTAAAAATGTGTTGTTTTTGAACATATATTCTTATATTTCCAAAAAATTTAAAGTAGCACATGGATCCAAAAATACGTTACGAAATAGAGTTTCCGATCAATTCTTCGCCGCAATTATTGTATCAATATATATCAACTCCGTCAGGTTTATCAGAATGGTTTGCTGACAATGTTAACTCAAGAGGAGAATTTTTTACTTTCATTTGGAATGATTCGCAGGAAAAAGCGCGTCTTGCTTCTAAAAAAAGTGGAGAAAAAGTAAAGTTTAAATGGGTTGATGAGAGCAGTAAGGATACTGAATACTTTTTTGAACTGCATATTTTAGTTGATGAATTAACTAAAGATGTCTCTTTGATGGTAGTTGATTTTGCTGAAAAAGAAGAAATAGGAGAGGCTAAACAATTGTGGGAGAATCAAATCTCAGACCTAAAACATCTTATAGGATCTGTTTAGTAAAAGTCTATTTTATGCCTTATATTTGCCCTGAACAAAATTCAGGGTTTTTTTATGATCAATTTTAACGGAAACATTGTAGAGGAAGAAAATTTATTAACTCAAAATCGCGCATTTTTATTTGGAGACGGCGTTTTTGAAACAGTTAAAATAATCAATAATAAAATTCTATTTCTTGAAGACCATTATTTCAGGCTTATGGCTTCAATGCGTGTTGTGAGAATGGAAATTCCAATGAATTTTACAATGGAACATTTTGAAGAACAGATTTTAAATCTTGTACAGCAAAAAGGAATTTCAGCATCTGCAAGAGCCCGTATCACGGTTTTTAGAAATGATGGAGGTTTGTATCTTCCAAAAACCAATGAAATTTCATATTTAATTCATGCATCGCAGCTGGAAAGTACAGTATATGCTTTAAATACAGGTCAGTACGAAGTGGATTTGTATAAAGACTTCTATGTAACAAAACAGCTTTTATCGTCGATTAAAACGACTAATAAGATGATAAATGTAACCGGAAGTATTTTTGCTTACGAAAACGGACTTGCTAATTGTCTTTTAATTAATGATGCAAAAAATGTGGTCGAAGGTCTTCAGGGTAATTTATTCATGCTGGCTGGAAAAAAGCTAATTACGCCGCCAATTTCTGAAGGCTGTTTAAACGGAATTATGCGCAAGCAGATTTTAGCCTTAGCTAAGAAAGTAGAAGGCATAGAAGTAGTTGAAGAAATAATTTCGCCGTTCGATCTTCAAAAAGCCGACGAATTATTTCTGACCAATGTAATCATGGGAATACAACCGATAACTAAATATCGAAAAAAAGAGTTTACAAGCAATCTGGCTCATTTATTAGTGCAGAAGCTAAATGAATCCATAACTGAAAATTAATTCAGATATGGATTTTCAGGTGCGTTAGACCAAATAAGATAATCTCCGCCTAGCTCAATAATCTGCTCTTTCCAAAAATGGGTAGTAGATTTTCCGATAATTTTATTTTTATAATTATTATCAGCTATAATCCAGGAGTTGCCTTGCATTTCATTTTCAAGCTGGTTTTCGTCCCAACCGGTATAACCTAAGAAAAAACGAATATTGTTCTTGTTGATCGATCCGTCGTTTATTAAGTCTTTGGTTGATTCGAAATCTCCGCCCCAATAAATTCCGTTTGAAATCTCGACACTATTCGGGATTAAATCCGGGATATTATGAATGAAGTACAGATTATCTTGTTCAACTGGGCCTCCGTTATATATCTTGAAGTTGGCATCAATCTCCGGTATTAAATCATTAATAGTATATTTTAAAGGTTTATTAATGATAAAACCTATTGATCCTTCCTTATTATGGTCTGCTAATAAAATTACCGATCTGTTAAAAGATAAATCTCCAATTATTGAAGGCTCGGCAATAAGCAGGTGTCCTTTTTTTAATTTTTCTGAAATCATACGGCTACAATTTTTATTAAATTTAATCATAAAAAAATTAAAATCACAAAAAAAATCGTTAAACCGCATAAAAAAACCCTCCACAAGGAGGGTTTTAATTATATTATTTAGTTTAGAGAACTTTCTTACTTAGTTCACTGCACCTTCTAATTCAGCTCCAGCTTTGAATTTTACTACATTTTTTGCAGCAATTTTGATAGTTTTTCCTGTTTGAGGATTTCTACCGTCTCTAGCAGCTCTCGCAGATACTGACCAAGATCCGAAACCTACTAATGAAATTCTTCCGCCTTTTTTCAAAGTAGTTCCTACATTTCCTAAAAATGACTCTAAAGCTAATTTTGCCGCAGCTTTTGTAATTCCTGCATCAGCAGCGATAGCATCGATTAATTCTGATTTGTTCATAATAATTAGTTATTAATTGTTGGTTAAAAAAAATTGTTAATACACAAATTTAGTAGGAAATCCGTTGCGTGCAAGTGTTTTCTTTAATTTTAGCAATAATTGTTGATAACTTGCTTTTTTTGTTCATAAAGCATGTTGTTTGTCGATCAAAAACAGGTACAAACCCCTGTTTTACTGACGTTAATAGACCTTTGCCTCATCAGAAAAAGTTATCCCATTTAACAATTCTGCCACCTGCATTCTCTTTTTTCCTGGTAATTGTAAACTTAATAACTGTATGAAGCCGTTTTTTATTGCAATTTTAATTTCTTTTTTACCGCTTATTAATTTCCCGGCTTCATAAGAATGGGCTTCTTCGAGCAGTTTGGCTTCATATATTTTGATGCTCAATTCTTCATTTTTATCTTTCAAAAAGCACCACGCTGCAGGATAAGGACTTAAGCCGCGAATAAGATTGTTGATTTCGTCTCCAGATTTTGTCCAGTCGATTTTGCAGTTTTCTTTATTTAGTTTATAAGCCGTTTTAATATCGTTGTTATCTTCCTGAATTGTTGTTATAACATTTCCGTTTTCAATTACTTTTAAAGTATCGATTACAGTTGTGCTTCCTAAGTTCATTAATCGATCGTGTAATTGACCTGCGTTTTCTGCTGGTTCAATTGCAATTTCTGAATTAAGAATCATTGCTCCGGTGTCAATTTTATCATCAATAAAAAATGTCGTAACGCCGGTTTTGGTTTCGCCATTAATAATAGCCCAGTTAATTGGTGCGGCACCGCGGTAATTTGGCAGCAAAGAAGCATGAAGATTAAAAGTCCCTAAATTTGGCATTTCCCAAACTACTTTTGGCAGCATTCTAAAAGCAACAACAATTTGTAAATTCGCATTCAGTGCTTTTAATTCTGCTAAAAAACTTTCATCTTTTAAATTTGTTGGCTGCAGTAAAGTAAGATTATTTGCTAAAGCATATTCTTTAACAGCTGAATATTTTATTTTTTGTCCGCGCCCGGCTGGTTTATCTGCTGCTGTAATAACGCCCACAACATCGTAATTGTTTTTAATGATGGTATCCAAAATGCCGACAGCAAATTCTGGAGTTCCCATAAAAATAATTCGTAATTTTTCCATTATGATTTTAAAGTGTATTTATTGTTCGCTAATATTACGATATGATTGTTTTCTAATAATTCCTGCAATACCAAAAGAACATCTTTTGCGTCTAATTTAATTTGATTTTGAATTTCGCGCGAAGTTAAGGCAGTTGCTTTTAATAAGTGAAGAATTTTATCGGCAATAGAATCAGCTTCTGTGATTTTTCCTTTTTGAGTAATGCAGTAAGAACAAACACCGCAATTGACTTTGGTTTCTTCTCCAAAATAATCCAAAACCAGTCGGTTTTTACAAGTTTTGTCTTCTTTTATATAATATAGTACAGACGAAAGCTGGTCGCGTTTCAGTTTATTTTGTTTTTCCAGATATTTAGAAACCCTGTTTATCGTCAAATCATCTTCGCGGACTTCATTAAATAAAATAGTCGCGTCGTTATTTTTAGATTTATACTCAATGATCTCTTTCTCTTTTAATTTTTCTAAAAGTGCTGTAACTTGTTCTTCAGAATGATTTGATTTTTTGGCAATAAGTGAGAGATTAAGCGGTGTTTTCATTTCATGAATCCCTGGGTAAGTTCTTAAAATTGCCAGAATAATTTCTTCGTCATTCGGGTTCAGGCTCATGTATCGAATCACTTCCTTGGATTCTATTAAAAACTGCATTGTAACCTTTTCTGAAAATTCCTGAGACATGGTAATAATGCCTTGCTGATTTAAAAACTGCAGTGCATTATAAGTTTTTAAAGTAGGGAAGTCATATTTATTGCAAAAATGATTCATTTTAAACGAATACGAATCATCTAAACCTTCACCATAAGCGATTTGAAAATAATTACAAAGTTTAATAAATATGGTTTTTAAGAACTTCTTGTCTGGCAAAACATTTATAAACTGTTGTTCTGTTTGAGTTGCATCAGAATTATTGAATAATAAAACCGAGAAAGCCTTTTCTCCATTTCGTCCCGCTCGTCCAGATTCCTGATAGTAGTTTTCTAAATTTTCAGGTAATTGAGTATGAATAACCGTTTTTACATTGTCTTTGTCGATTCCCATTCCAAACGCATTGGTGGCTACAATAACTTGTGCCTGCTCCGACATCCACAACTGCATGTTTTTATCTTTTTCCTGAGCCGAAAGTCCGCCGTGATAATACGTTGCTCTAAATCCTAACGATTGTAATTGAGTTGACATATTAAGGCATGATTTTCTGTTTCGTACATATATAATAGACGGCTGTGGATTTTTCTTTAAAATCTGCTCGACACGATATAATTTGTCTTCAACTTCAAAAACCATGTATGCAATATTCTTTCTTTCAAAAGACTGTTGAAAAAGTTTGGTGTCTTTTAATCCGAGTTCGGTTTTGATGTCTTCAACAACTCTAGGAGTCGCTGTTGCGGTCAAAGCTAAAAACGGAATTTTAGGGAAGTATTTTTTAAGTTCAGAAATTTTTAAATAAGCAGGTCTAAAATCATGCCCCCATTGCGAAACACAATGTGCTTCATCAATGGCAATTAAATTTATAGGAAGATTTTTGATTCTTTCTAAAATCCAGTCCGATTGTAAACGTTCCGGAGAAAGATAAAGGAATTTATAATTTCCGAATTGGCAGTTATCCAGCAGATCAATAATTTCTTCTGTATGAATGCCGCCTGTAAGTGCAATCGCTTTAATATCTCTTTTTTGCAGATTCGCCACCTGATCTTTCATTAAAGCGATCAAAGGTGAAATTACCAGACAGATTCCTTCACGCATCATAGCCGGAACCTGAAAACAAATTGATTTTCCGCCTCCGGTTGGCAGCAGTGCAAAAGTGTCCTGACCTTCTAAAACCGAATCGATAATTTCTTTTTGTAACGGTCTAAAACTGGAGTGTTTCCAGTATTTTAAAAGAATTTCCTGCGCGTCCAGCATGGCCTTTGTTTTAAAGTTAAAAATTTAGAAAAACAGATTCTAGTTTTGCAACTTTAAACCCGGCTGCTAAATTTTGTCTAAGATATAAAGAATTCTGTTTTCAACCGTATCTTTGGGAACCTCAATTAGATCGTAACCGTATTTTTTATAGGTCTCGATTAGATGTTTTTGGATTTCTAATGCCTGTTCGAAATTTTCATAACGTTCTGTGTCGCTTTGATAAATTTCTTCCCACGGTGGTAAAATGAAAGTTTTAGAATATTTATAGTCCTCACAAGCTTTTATAAAATGTTCAGGATATTCATCGCCAATATAATCCATGTAAGCGACAACATCTGGAATACCGCGGTCAATAAAAACTACGTTGTCAGGTTCTTCTTTGGCATTTTTAAACTGCTGAATACGGCCTTCTAACAGCATTTCGCTAAACAATAAAGGCTGTTCTAAGAACAATTGCTCGATGCCTCTTTTTTGGGCTTCAAGAGTAACTTCTCTGGAAATTTCTGGGTAGCAGCAATAGCCTCGAGCTACTAATTCGTTTATAAGTGTAGATTTTCCTGTACCAGGACCGCCAAGTAGGACTATGATTTCTTTTTGCACTATTCTAAAAATAAAGCGCAAATTTACCTAAACTTATTCATAATTAAAAAGAATATTTATCAAGAGCGAAAGATTTTGCATTTTTAGTAAAAATTGGTTCCTGCTGTACGCTGCAATCTTTTGCTTTTTAAAGGAAAAAGCAAAAGGATTTCCGCTTCCATCAGGGCTGGAAGAGAGGCAGTGTTTTATTTTTGGAGTTCTTTTTAAAAATTTAATTTTAAAAAAAAGAAAGTCCCAGTGGGACGACATATTTATAGAAAAATATACATTATAAATATAAAGCTCCAACGGAGCTGCACATTTTGAATAATTTATATGTCGCTCCGCTGGAGCATTTTGATAGGTGTAAAATTGTATTTGCTATAAATATTTTGCTCCGCTGGAGCAATTTTTATGTTTTTTTAATGATTTGCAGATCTTAACTTTAGTCAAACAAACTATTCGCAAAACAAATACTTCTCAGAACCTTTTCCTTTTTTAGAAGGCATAATCAAATGAGATTGAAATTTCTTTCCTTTTAAAACATCATTTACAAAATCCAGAACATATTGCTGTCCTTCATGAAAAAGATAACCTGAGAATTCATGTCCGCCTCCGCAGAACGTAATCAGTTCGATGTCTTTATGTAAATCCTGCATGTGATTGTAAACTGCATAAGAGCCAAACAAAATCAGCCAGCCCGAAGCATTTGTTGGGCAGGAGCGGTGCGAACCTGCAGCGTACGGAACCGTATCGTCATTGTTTCCGTGTGCTAATAACATCGGAATTGCTTTTTCTTTGGTAATCAAATTAATGTCCTGAATTGCTCCCGAACCTCCAATGAAACCAATATATTTAAAGTTTTCCGGTAAATTACTTTTATATAAATTCATGAGTTTATAATCCCAGAACGAGGCATGAAAACCAATTTCGGCACCGGCGCTAATTCCTGAAATAAAGATTTTTGAAGTGTCAAGATTGAATTTATCGGCATTTTCAATTAAATAAGAAGTTGCCTGCCACATATCGCTCACACCAATCTGGATTGCTTTTATTTTTTCGGTTAAAGTTCCTTTGCATCCAAAATCTTTTCCTTTCATGTATAAGCTGTATGATATACTCGCAACAGCATAACCGTTTTGTGCCATAAATTTTCCGAACTCTTTTTCGCTGGTGCGCTCTCCTCCCGAAAATCCGCCTCCAAAAGCAAACATAATCAACGGGATTTTTTCTCCGGCTTTTTTCTTTGGCAGATATAAATCTAAATCTAGTTTTAAAGTGTCGTTTTGAAAATAAGTAAGGGTTTTAACTTCCTGTGCCTGAATATTGTTGATTATAAGTGCGATAAAAAGTAAAAGGATTTTTTTCATTGTAATGTGGTTTTAATTTCGCAAAGTCGTTAAGACGCAAAGTTTTTTGCGCAATATTGTCATTTCGACGAAGGAGAAATCTTCGCGAGAAGCTCTACAAAGATTGGTGAAATTCTGTGAGGAGTTACTCGCGAAGATTTCTCCTTCGTCGAAATGACAAACAGTACGTTGTATAGTTGCTTCTAAGCAAACTTTTTGAGAAATATTTTAAGTATTGTTTTTCTCAAATATAAGATGAAATTTTACAATGAAATAATCTTCTATTGCTTTTTTCTCTGCACCTTTGTGCCTTTATAACTTTGCTCCTTTAAAACAAAGTTTTAGGCTCGAAAAAAATCTAAAATCTAAACTTAAAAGTCTAAAATCAAAACCGTATATTTGCGTTTATTTTTAATTACGAATGGAAAACGATAACGAAAAAAATACAGCCGAATTTTACGAAAGATTAAAAGTTGAACTTGATAACGCAAATACTTGGCCGGCAGAATACTTGTACAAATTTATTGTGCCTTCTGTAGCAGATAATGTGGAGCGTGTCGAAAAAGCTTTTGACAGAATGGGAGCGGTTATTAAAACAACAAAATCTAAAACCGGTAAATTTACCAGTGTTTCTATAGATGTTACCATGCACAGCTCAGACGAGGTGATTGCTAAATACAAAGAAGTATCTACAATTGAAGGTATAGTTTCATTATAACTTATGATCGAAAAATATAAAAAAGAAGTCGCAAACGACGTTGTTTTTAATTTAGAATATAATTCTGAAAGACAGCGTTTGATTATTCCGGAGTATGGTCGTCATTTACAAAAACTGATCGATCAGGCTACTGCAATCGAAGATGATGAAACGCGCAACAAAGCAGCGAAATACATCATTCAGGTTATGGGAAGCTTAAATCCGCATTTGCGTGACGTGCCGGATTTTCAGCATAAATTATGGGATCAGCTTTTTATCATGTCTGATTTCAAATTGAATGTTGAATCTCCATATCCAATCCCGTCAAGAGATGTTTTGCAGTTAAAACCAGAAACTCTGCAATATCCGCAGAATTTTCCAAAATACAGGTTTTATGGTAACAATATCAAATACATGATTGATGTTGCCAATAAATGGGAAGAAGGCGAAATGAAAAATGCATTGGTAATGGTTATTGCCAATCATATGAAAAAATCTTTCCTGAGCTGGAACAAAGACACTGTAAAAGATGATGTGATTTTTGAACATTTATACGAATTGTCTGGAGGAAAAATCAACTTGCTGCACAGCACAGAAGAGCTTTTAAATACGACAGATTTAATGCGTACCAACAAACGTGTTTCAAACAAAACGGCTGTGGGCGGACAGGCTAAAATTCAAAACAATAAAAATAATAAAGGAGGTCAAAAAAAGACTTTTCAAAAAAACAATCAAAAGTAAAAATGCACTAAGAGGCTGAGCTTCTAAACTGCTAAGATTTTTTACTTAGATGCTTAAAAAATAAACAAAAACAAAAATAGAAAAAGCTGCTAAGCTGCTAAGTTTCTAAGACGCTAAGTTTTTTACTTAGAATCTTAGGATCTCAGAACCTTAGAAACTTTAAAAGAACCTTAACAAAGATCTATGGGAATTTTTAAAATCGAAGGAGGGACACCTCTAAAAGGAGAAATCACTCCACAAGGAGCAAAGAATGAGGCATTACAAATTTTATGTGCCGTGCTGCTGACAGGAGAGAAAGTGAAAATTAATAACATTCCTGATATTATAGACATCAATAAATTAATCACTTTGTTGGGTAATTTAGGGGTTAAAATTCAACGTAATGAGCCGGGATCAATTACTTTTCAGGCAGATGAAGTAAACGTTGGATACTTAGAAACTGAAGCTTTCAAGAAAGAAGGCGGAGCGCTTCGTGGTTCTATTATGATTGTTGGACCGCTTTTGGCTCGTTTTGGAAAAGGATATATTCCAAAACCAGGAGGAGACAAAATTGGACGTCGTAGATTAGATACGCATTTTGAAGGATTTATTAATCTTGGTGCAAAATTCAGATACAATAGAGAAGATCACTTTTATGGAGTAGAATCTCCAAAAGAAGGACTTAAAGGAACAGATATGCTTCTTGATGAAGCTTCTGTAACAGGAACTGCAAATATTGTAATGGCTGCGGTTTTAGCAAATGGAACAACTACTGTTTACAATGCAGCCTGCGAACCTTACTTACAGCAACTGTGTAAAATGCTGAACTCAATGGGAGCAAAAATCACTGGAGTTGGTTCTAACTTGTTGACTATTGAAGGTGTTGAAAGTCTTGGAGGATGTGAGCATACAATTTTACCGGATATGATCGAAATTGGTTCTTGGATTGGTCTTGCGGCTATGACAAAAAGCGAAATTACGATCAAAAATGTAAGCTGGGAAAACCTAGGTTTGATTCCAAATACATTTAGAAAATTAGGTATTACAATCGAAAAACGTAACGACGATATTTATATTCCTGCTCACAAAGACGGATATGAAGTAAAAACAGATATCGACGGATCAATCTTAACAATTGCCGATGCACCATGGCCGGGATTTACTCCTGACTTGTTAAGTATTGTTTTAGTTGTGGCAACACAGGCAAAAGGTGATGTTTTAATTCACCAAAAAATGTTCGAAAGCCGTTTGTTCTTCGTAGATAAATTAATTGATATGGGAGCAAAAATTATGTTATGTGATCCGCATAGAGCTGTGGTTATGGGACATAATTTCGAATCTCAATTAAAAGCAACAACAATGTCATCTCCTGATATTCGTGCAGGAATTTCATTATTGATTGCGGCGCTTTCTGCAAAAGGAACAAGCACAATTCAAAATATTGAGCAGATTGACCGTGGATACGAGCGTATTGACGAGCGTTTGAGAGCAATCGGTGCAAAAATCGTGAGAGCTTAAAAAAAGTTACCCGCGAATTCACGAATTAAACTAATTTGTGAATTCGCGGTAAAAAAAATAGTCTAAATGACAAACGAACAAAAAGCTGTAAAAGCTACTATTTTTAGTATAATAGGAAATACCTGCCTGGCCCTTATAAAAGGTCTCGCAGGTTTTTTTGGCAATTCATACGCCTTGATTGCAGACGCGATCGAATCGACTACAGATATATTTTCGTCTTTTTTGGTCTTATTCGGAATTAAATATTCTAATAAACCCGCAGATGAAAACCATCCGTATGGTCATGGTCGTGCAGAACCTTTAATTACTTTTTTGGTGGTTGGGTTTTTAATTACTTCGGCAACTATTATTGGTTACGAAAGTATCGCCAATATCAGTACTTCTCACGATTTACCAAAATCATGGACGTTGTATGTTTTAGGCGCAATTATCATCTGGAAAGAATATTCGTTTCGGGTTGTAATGAAACGAAGCAAACAAACAAACAGTTCTTCTTTAGCGGCTGATGCATGGCATCATCGCAGCGATGCTATAACTTCTGTTGCGGCATTTGTTGGAATTTCAATTGCTTTGTTTATGGGAAAAGGTTACGAATCTGCAGATGACTGGGCTGCACTTTTTGCAGCATTTTTTATCTTGTATAACAGCTACAAAATTTTCAGGCCTGCACTTGGTGAAATCATGGATGAAAACCTAAACGATGATTTAGTCGAAGAAATTCGCGTTGTATCCTTAAAGGTTCCCGGAATTCTTGGAACAGAAAAATGTTTCATCAGAAAAGCCGGAATGCGTTACCATGTTGATCTTCATGCCATAGTTTCGGCTAAAATTTCGGTAAAAGAAGGACATGATTTGTCACATAAATTACAGGATACTTTAAAAGAACAAATTCCGCAGTTAGGAAATGTTTTGATACATATTGAACCGGATGATTATCATTGTTGAGTTGCAAAGGGACAAAGGTTTAATTTTAGCAAAGATTGAGATATAAAAAATCCGTTTATTCTTTAAAAGAGTAAACGGATTTTTTTTTGGATATGTTTGTCAGTTCGAGCGAAGTCGAGAACTTCTGAAAGTATATACCTTTGTAACTCTGTCCCTTTGTAGCTCTGTATCTTAATTCAACACATTCAAAATCTTCAATCCAAACACAACACCATTCTGCTGCATACCGCCTTGGTAAGAATGTACATAATCGACTCTGAACAATTTAAATTTTCCGAAACCTAAATTGTCTAAACCTACCGTAAATTCAGTATAAGGTTTACGATCCGGAATTGCCAGTGAATGAAAGCCCAGGTTCATAGTTGCTTTTAAAAGATTTAAAAGCGGAATCTTATTCATTATGAATCCCATGTCATTGTGTTCCAAATGCATTTCAAAATAGCTGTCGTTTGTGCTGTTTGCGTAGTACGGCATTAAATTGAAAACATTCAAATATCGATCGCTTGTGCCTATGTGAGTTTGATTTCCGTTAAAATGTCTGTAATCGATAAAAGAAATATTTTCGGCATTAAAGAATTTACCAGCTTTAAAATTCATTCCTAAAATACCTTTATTATTTAGTTTTAAATCATATTGAACAGCGGTTCCAATACGTTCAAATTCATAGTTTTTCTCACTTGCAGCAAAAGCTTTTTCAAAAGCGAGATAAACTGTTGGGTATTTTTCATCTTTAAAATTATATCTTCCGTCTGGTCTTGAAATGTATTTGTTTCCAAAATTAAATCTGAAATTCAAATTGGCCTTCATTAAATGATGCTGGCTGAATGCGGGAGTGCTAAAATCATCCGGCGCCAGAGGATTATTTGATGAATAAATATCATCTCTTTTAAAAAAAGAATAATCAGTAGTATTAAAAAGTGGTTTTCGTTGTTCGTAAGCTAATTTTGCATTTAAATTAATTCCGTTTGCAATATCCTGCGTGTAATTAACCTGAGCAAATTCCAGATTGTATAATTTCATGTAATTGTCTTTGAAAAATAAAGAACTTACAGAATTGACCAATTTACTGATAGGTTCAGCACTATTAAACTGAGCCGTTTTTGTTCCTCCATAGGCCGAAATTGTGGCATAGTTAATTGCATTAAATCGGTGGGTGAACTGACCAGTAACACGCAAACGTTCATCCGAAAAGCCATAATTAAAATCGGTGCTTATTGAAGTGCTTTTTCCGGTTTCTTCATTCCATTTTTTAAATGAAAAACCAGTCCCAAGATTAAATCCCTGAACGGTATTAAAACTCAAAGATGTCGGACTTAATAAGCCATCAAATGCAAACGAATATTTTTTAAAAGTGTTTTTATAATCATAAGCTCCCAGAATATTCAAAACTTTGAATTTATTGTTTTTAGCATCTATAGAATCGGTATATTTTTTTGATTTTCTAATGGTCTGCAGACTGTCCTTTTTAGTATAATCAGTGCTTTCTTCAAGTGTTAAAGGAATGGGGCGTATTTCATTCCAGTACGAGTCATCTTTTTTATTTGCATTCAAATCAAAAGCAACAATTTCGTTTCCAAAAGTTTTCTTGGCAAATGAATCCGGAAATTCATAATTGGAATAAACGTAATTAAACTGACCAGAAAATTTTACTCCAAAACCACCTGCATTAAAAGAAAGAGTTTGTGCGTTTTTTGACCAGATTTTGTTTTTTGAATTGTAACTAAAGCTTTGTTTTAAAGTCATACTTTCAGTAAATTCATTTTTTACTCTATATCCTTTAATGTCTACATCTACTGCATAAATAGCAAAACTGTCATCAACAATATAAATGTATCCCTCAAAAACAGGTTCTTTATCGCGTTTTGGGATTACTTTAATTTTATAAATCTGGTTTTTATTATCGTCATAAAAACTACCTTCCAGTTTGTATTTATAATAACTGAAAGCATTATTAGCAATAGGAGAGATGAGGTTAATGTCAAACTCTAAAGTGTTGTCATAGAAATCGTAAGTAGATAAAGCTGCAGTGTTGTAACTAAAGCCTTTATTGTTTCCAGAGATTTTTGATGCAATTATCGTTTCTTTTAACTTATCTGGTTTTTGATAGGAAATTTTTGAGATGGTTTCAGATAAATATAAAATCCCAGTTCCGGTTGAATCTAAATTGGATGATAAATCTGGTCCAAGATCTACTTTTTGGCCTAATATTTTTTTAGGCAGATCTTTTACTTTTAAAATACCTTTTGAATAAAAATCGGCTGTAAATCGGGCTGTTTTTTCGGAGTTTTCCTTTCGGTTTGCAATAGCGTTTTTGATGATTGCATTTGCAGGATTATTTTTTGGGTCTATCACAACTTCATTCAATGCAAAACTTTCTTCCTGCATTTTTACATCTAAAGTCAAAATTTTAGAATCAGACGAAACAGTCAGTTTCTGGGTTTTAAATCCAAGATATTGAAAAACGATTTTATTTTTTCCAATTTCTTTTACCTGCAGCTGGTATTGTCCTTGTTCATTTGAAGTAGTTCCTCTGTAGGTGCCTTCTTCAAAAATAGAAACAAAAGGCAGCGGATTTCCCTTTTCATCGGTTACAGTTCCTTTGATTTGGGCAAAATTAGAAATTGAAAATATTAGAAAGGCGAGTATAGTAATGTTTTTCATGAAAGTGGTTTCTCTCACAAAAATAAAACAAGTTCAAAATGAGCTTATTAATAATTTGTTAAATTGTAAATCTATCTACAAGATGTCTTTTAAAAGACTCAACTAAGTCAAAGCCGGGTTTCTTTTCAAATCTTTGAATTCGTTTAGGGATGTTATATTACAAAAAAGATTGAATTGCCAATTCGTAGCTTTTTAATCCAAAACCTAAAATTACGCCTTTAGCATTTCCGGATAAATAAGATTGATGTCTAAAGCTTTCGCGTGCATAAGTATTTGAAATATGAACTTCTATTACAGGAGTTGTAACGGCTTTCATAGCATCTCCCAAACCTATAGAAGTGTGAGTATACGCGCCAGCGTTAAGAATAATTCCGTCAAATGAAAAACCTACTTCCTGAATTTTACCAATCAATTCACCCTCAATATTACTTTGGTAATAAGAAAGCTCAACGTTTGGGAATTTTTGTTTCAACGTTTCAAAATAATCTTCAAAAGTCTGACTTCCGTAAACTTCTGGTTCACGTTTTCCTAAAAGATTCAAATTCGGCCCATTGATAATGCAGATTTTCATATTTAAAAATTATTTATTGAAATATTGATATTGCTGTTGATTTTTGCAATTGTTATTGAGTTGTGTAAAAATAAAAAAACCGCTCTAATTAATAGAACGGTTTTTATAAAAGTATGTGATATTCTTTTAGAACATATATCCAGCTGAAAGTTGGAATACAGAGTTTTTGAAGTCAGCGTCTTTCGAAACTTCTGTTAAACCTATACCGTAACGAGCCTGAACAAAAAGACCTCCAACTACTTTTAATCCTAAACCTGCATTAAGAGAGAAGTCAAATGTTTTTGGATCTGCAGCATCAAATTCCTTTTTATTACTTACAAGGAATGAAGCTTGCGGGCCAAGTTCTAAACTAAGAGATTTAGTCATGTAGATTTTTGCCATTACAGGAATAGCAATATACCCCATTTCATTTTTAAAATCCTGTACAGCACTTTTGTATTCTGCTCCTTGTGTAGTGTACAAAAGCTCTGGCTGAATTGAGAATTTTTCTAATAATTTTAGTTCCGCCACAAGACCTGCATGGTAACTTGTAATACCTTCTTTATCAACTGAAATCCCATTGAAGTCAGAACCTCCAGTTTGGTTAGCAAAGTTAACCCCTGCTTTAACCCCGATTTGTATAAATTGTGCCTGGATTGCAGTTGTTGTTGCAATGAACAATACAGCTGCTAGAAGTATTTTCTTCATAAAAAATGTTTTAGTGTTTGGTGTTTTAAATGTTATTCTACAATTCAAAACTACATTATTTTGATTTTATTGTTTTATATGTGGCTTTATATAATTATTAAAATTCGCACTTTTTTTGTCGTTTTTTAAGTTTTTTCTTTGTGTTTATTGCTTAATCTACTGAAAGTCAATATATTATTTGTAATATAATTCTGTCTTATTTTAATACTCTATTACCGTTTACTGGACTTTTTTTAATAGGTATAATCTTATTTTTGATTTCTGTAATTAAAATTTAAATCATGAAAAAAGTTATTTTAACTGCTATTGCAGTATTAGGATTTGCATTTGCTAATGCACAAACTGGAGGTTTTGCTAAAGGTGATGCGTTTATTTCTGGAGCTTTAAGTGTTAACTCAACTAAAGAAGGAGATGCAAAAACAAGCGGATTTATAATTGAGCCAAAGGTTGGATATTTTGTGTCTGAGAATATTGCAGTTGGAGCGAAATTAGGTTTTGGATCAACAAAAGTAGGAGATATCAAAACTAATGATTTTACAGTTGGAGCATTTGGTAGATATTATTTTACTCCTGCTTCTCAGTTCTCTGTTTATGGTCAGGCAGGTGTTGATTTTACTAATAGTAAAGTAAAACCTGGAGATTTTAAATCAAACGAAGTTGGTGCAAATCTTGGTTTAGGTTTAAGCTATTTCTTATCTAATCATTTTGCAATCGAAGCTACTTGGCTTGGTTTAGGTTACAATGTAAACAACAACGGAGGTCACGGAGCAGACAAAACGAACAGTTTTAACTTCGGAACTGACTTAAGAGATGTAGCTTTTGGAGTAGTTTACAAATTCTAATAAGATATTTAGTTAGTTTTTTTAAAGGCCTTTCTCAATTTGAGGAAGGCTTTTTTTATTTGCGAGAATACAGTGTTTTTAAAATCAATTAATTTTAACTTAACAATTTAAGGGCTTATTACTATTTTATTTGTTAAATTCCTAATGTAGAATTATGAAGAATATTTTTATATTTGAAAATTAATAACCCAAAACAAATTGTAATGAAGAAAATTATTTTAGCTGCGATTGCAGTAATGACATTTAGTTTTGCTAACGCTCAACAAACAAGATTTGGTGTAAAAGGAGGTCTTAACCTTTCAAATTGGGCAGGTGGTGATGTTAGTGATACTAAAGCTTTGGTAGGTTTCCATGTTGGAGGTTTTGCCGAAATTAAAATCATTGAAAAATTAGCTATCCAGCCAGAACTTTTGTTCTCTACTCAAGGAACCAAATTTGATGGTGGTGCATTTTTAGGAGATTTTGATGTTAAAACAAATTACTTGAATATCCCAGTTTTAGCTAAATATTACATAGTAGAAAAATTTAGTGTAGAAGCTGGTCCACAACTTGGAATCTTATTATCTGCAAAATCTAACGGTGAAGACGTTAAAGATGGTTTTAAAACTGTAGATTTTGGTTTCAATTTAGGAGCTGGTTATCATTTTACAGATAATGTTTCTGTTAACTTACGTTATACAATTGGTTTATCTCCTCTTGCAGATAATGCAGATATCGAAAATGAAGGCGATTATTATGACAGTGCAAAAAACAGCGTTTTAGCTTTATCTTTTGCTTATAAGTTCTAATAAGATCTCTTTTAATATTTTAGAACCTTCCTAATTTAGGAAGGTTTTTTTATGATCAAAATTGTTTTACTTTGTAAATATGAAATGGAATAATTATATAAAAGATTATCAGTCGTATTTAAGGATAGAGAGAGGTTTGTCTAAAAATACAATTGAAAATTACAGCTTTGATATCGAGAGATTATGTCTTTTTTTAGAAACGAATCAAATTGAAGTTTCGCCTTTAAAAATTACAGATGAAACTATCCAGCAATTTATATATGCCATTTCTAAAGAAGTTAATCCAAGGTCTCAGGCGCGAATTATTTCAGGATTAAAAAGTTTTTTCAGCTATTTGGTTTTTGAAGATTATCGAAATGATAGTCCGCTGGAATTAATAGAAAGTCCTAAAACCGGAAGAAAGCTTCCTGATACTTTAGCTGTAAAAGAAATTGATGCTCTAATTGATGCAATTGATTTAAGCAGTAATGAAGGAGAACGTAATCGTGCCATTTTGGAAAGTCTTTACGGATGCGGACTTCGGGTTTCTGAATTGGTTTCGCTTAAAATATCTGATCTGTATTTTGATGAAGGTTTTATAAAAATTACCGGAAAAGGAAACAAAGAACGTTTTGTTCCAATTGGAAAATTAACTCAAAAATATATTCAAATCTATCAAAACGAAGTAAGAGTTCATCTTAATATAAAAAAAGGCTGTGAAGATACCTTATTTTTAAACCGAAGAGGAAATCAGCTTACCCGTGCTATGATTTTTACAATTATAAAAGATCTGGCAGTAAAAATAAATTTAAATAAAAGTATAAGCCCGCACACTTTGCGTCATTCTTTTGCTACTCATTTGTTAGAAAACGGTGCAGATTTAAGGTCGATTCAGCTCATGCTGGGTCATGAATCGATTACCACTACTGAAATCTATGTTCACTTAGACAGGAGTTTCTTAAAAGAAGTAATGCATTCCTACCATCCGCGCAGATAATTTTTTTGAAAGGTTGTTAATATTTAAATCAAAAATTAATACCTTGTATTAAAATTCTACGTTAAAGCAAATAAATTACATTGATTTTTGAGTATTCAGTGGCTCGGTTTTAGTATAGTATTATTTACTTAAATAGCGATATATGGTTTTTGATTTATATAGTAATGAGGATTGCTTAGAGATAAATAATTTTTACAGAAAGTTATTTGCTGAAATGCCGGATTTGATTTTTCAGTTTATTATTGACAGTGATAATAACTACACTTTCCCATTGGTTAGTAAGTCAGCAGATGAAATTTTTGAACTTTCTGTAAATGAATTTACTGACGATATAAAACTTACTATTTACGAAAGAATCTTAGGACAGGACCGCGAACTTTTTTTTCAGTCATTAGTAAAAGCAAGAAAAGAAATAGAACCATGGCAGATTGAATTTAGGGCTGTTCTGCCTAAAAAAGGTCTTCGCTGGTTTAAGGTTTCTGCAAAAACAGAATTGTCTCCTGATAACAGAGTGAGTTTTTTTGGACACATTTCGGATATTACGGAATTAAAAGATAAAGAAGAAAAACTTCGTATTTCTGAAGAACGTTTTCAGTTTGCTCTTGAAGCGTCAACTGCCGGAATTTGGGATTGGGATATGGTAACCAATAATGTTTTTTATTCTTCACTTTCACTTAAAATTTTAGAATTAGAATCGACAGATATATTTGATGATCCTGAACGCTGGGATAAAATCGTGCATCCGGATGATCTTCCAAAATATTATTCAGATATCAGGGAACACTTTGATAATAAAATTCCATATTATGAAAATTACCATCGCGTAATGACTTCAAGCGGTAATTATAAATGGATTTTGGATAGAGGGAAAGTCATTAAACGTGATCAAAACGGAAAACCATTACGTGTAATTGGAACCCACACAGATGTTTCGGCCCAAAAGGAAAAAGAATTAGAACTTTTAAAAACAATGAAACTGTACAGCGATCAAAACAGCAGACTGTTGAATTTTTCGCATATTGTTTCTCATAATTTAAACACACAGGCAGGAAATATAAAATCAATTTTAGATTTTATTGATGCTGATGGTGATAAAGAAACAGTTACAGAAATGTTAGAACATCTTCGTACAGTTTCGAATGATTTAAATGAAACCATTTCTAATTTAACGCAGATTGTAAAAACACAAAGTAACATTAATATTGCCGTTGAGCCTTTAAAGCTTCACGAATACATTGAAAAAACAATTTCGACTATAAAAGGTTATGACAATCAAAAGAAAGTTACGATTGTAAATAATGTACCGCAGTATTTAACGATTAATTTTAATCCGGCTTATCTGGAGAGTGTTTTACTGAATTTTACAACAAATGCCATAAAATATGCACATCCGGACCGCGAACCTGTTATTGTTTTTGATTTTGGAATTGAGCCTGAGGGCTATAAATCATTAAAAATTACAGATAACGGTTTAGGAATCGATTTAAAAGTATACGGCGATTTGTTATTTGGCATGTATAAAACATTTCACAAGCATCAGGAAGCAAGGGGAATTGGTTTGTATATTACCAGAAACCAAATAGAGGCGATGAAAGGAACAGTTTCGGTAGAAAGTGAGGTTGGAGTAGGAACGAGCTTTAAAATCGTTTTTAATGATCTTTAAAATATAAAAGCAATAAAAAAGGCTGTCAACACGACAGCCTTTTTTTATATAATATCGAGAGCGTAATTTATTTTGCAATATTAACTGCTCTTGTTTCTCTAATTACAGTAACTTTTACCTGACCTGGGTAAGTCATTTCAGTTTGAATTTTTTGTGAAATCTCAAATGATAAGTTTGCTGCATTGTCATCAGAAACTTTTTCGCTTTCTACGATTACACGTAATTCTCTACCAGCCTGAATTGCGTAAGCATTTTTAACACCGCTGAATCCGTAAGCTACATCTTCAAGATCTTTTAAACGCTGAATGTATGAATCCAGAACCTGACGTCTTGCGCCTGGTCTTGCTCCTGAAATAGCATCACAAACCTGAACGATTGGTGATAATAATGATTTCATTTCGATTTCGTCGTGGTGAGCTCCAATTGCGTTGCAAACCTCGTCTTTTTCGCCGTATTTCTCAGCCCACTGCATACCTAATAATGCGTGTGGTAAATCACTTTCTGTATCCGGCACTTTTCCAATATCGTGGAGTAAACCTGCTCTTTTTGCCAGTTTTACATTTAAGCCTAATTCGGCTGCCATGATACCGCAAAGTTTAGAAACTTCTCTAGAGTGCTGTAATAAGTTTTGTCCGTAAGAAGAACGGTATTTCATTCTACCAACCACTTTGATTAATTCAGGGTGTAAACCGTGAATTCCTAAATCGATTACGGTACGTTTTCCAACTTCGATAATTTCGTCGTCGATTTGTTTTGCTGTTTTAGCAACAACTTCTTCAATTCTTGCAGGGTGAATACGTCCGTCAGTTACTAATTTGTGCAAAGACAAACGTGCAATTTCTCTACGAACCGGGTCAAAACAAGAAAGGATAATAGCTTCCGGTGTATCATCAACAATGATTTCAACTCCGGTTGCAGCTTCAAGAGCTCTAATGTTACGACCTTCACGACCAATAATACGTCCTTTTACATCGTCAGATTCAATGTTAAAAACAGAAACGCAGTTTTCAACCGCTTCTTCAGTTCCAACTCTTTGAATAGTATTAATGATGATTTTTTTAGCTTCCTGCTGCGCAGTAAGTTTTGCCTCTTCAATAGTTTCCTGAATATGAGACATAGCTTTGGTTTTAGCCTCAGCTTTTAAACCTTCAACTAATTGTTCTTTTGCTTCTTCTGCAGAAAGTCCGGAAATAACTTCAAGCTGCTGTAATTGACTTTTGTGTAATTTGTCTACTTCGGCTTGTTTTTTATCCAGAACTTCAATTTTGTTGTTGTATTCAGCAGTTTTAGCTTCAAACTCGTCATTGACTTTTTTAGCTTTCGAAAGTTCGTTAGAAACCTGAGATTCTTTGTCACGCACTCTTTTTTCTACTTCGGCCACTTTTTTATCGCGTGCTAAAATAACTTGTTCGTGTTCAGATTTTAACTCGATAAAACGCTCTTTTGCCTGAAGTATTTTGTCTTTTTTTATGTTTTCGGCTTCTAAATTAGCATCTTTTAAAATGGAAGCTGCTTCTTTTTTAGCGTTTTTGATTAGGTTTGAAATATTACTTTTCTCGATAATTTTAGCTATTGCAAAACCTGCCGCAATACCTACAATACCAATAATGATCGTTATGATGTCCATGTTTGTTAGGGTTTATATATAAAAAAAGCCTACATTAATTGCTTGAATAAACTCGTAAAGACAAGTTTTGAGCTAACTCACTGTTCAAGTTTCCCGGTCAAAGCTGGGCATACTATAGTAGCGACGATTTGCTCATTCTAAATTGTTAGTGTTGAGTTTACCAATTGTGAACTAATGTAGGCAGTATCTTAGTTTCTGTAAAGAACGTTTAATTTTCGAGATATTGATCTAAAAGCGAATTTAATCTTTTAATTCTTTCGATAGTTTCTTCGCCATCGATTGCGTTATCGATTTGTTTTTGTTCTACCTGCGATGCAAATTGTAATGCACACATAGCCAGAACATCTTGTTTATCGCGTACTGCGTAGCTTTCTTCGAATTGCTTAATCATGGCATCAATTTTTTTTGAGGCGCTTCTAAGGCCTTCTTCCTGAGCGGGTTCAACCGTAAGTGGGTAAACACGGTCTGCAATTGATATTTTAATTCTAAGCTTTCCGTCCATGTTGTTAATCTGATAGTTGCGCTATACAGTAATCAATTTCGCGAATTAATGAATTTATTTTAAGCTTTGTCTCTCTCTTGTTATTGTCGCTGCCAAGTAACGAATTGGCTATCTTAAGTGTTTCATATTGCTTTTTCAAAGCTTCCATTTCCTCAGATTGTTTCTGGATAATTTGCGCAGCTTTGGCTAGTTCTAATCGTAATTCCTGATTATTTTTCTCCAGGCCTTTTGATTTTTCAAAAAGCTTTTCGACTTTATATTCAAGAGTATCAATTATTTCTGCAAGTACACTCATTATACATCCTATTCATTACTTAATCCTACAAAGTTAATATTCCTTTTTATTAATGCAATTTTTTATCGAATTTTTTACATTAAAATAGATAAATAGATGTAATTCAATGAATTGTATATTTGTAGTTTTTTTCTTGCTTTAATTGCTTTTTTTTTGCTTATCTTAGCAAAAATGTTGCTTATGAGATTTTCTGTACTTACCCTTTTGATTTGTAATTTTATATTCGCTCAAACCCAATATCCTAAAGACTATTTCCGTCCGCCGCTTGATATTCCAATGCAGCTTTCCGGTAATTTTGGCGAGTTAAGACCAAATCATTTTCATGCCGGGTTTGACTTAAAAACGAATCAAAGAGAAGGACTAAATGTGTACGCGGTTGCTGATGGTTATGTGTCAAGAATTAAAATTTCGACTTTTGGAAACGGAAAATGCATTTATGTTACGCATCCAAATGGTTATACTTCTGTGTACGGACATTTGCAGACACCTGTTGGACCAATTTTGGATTACGTAAAGAAAACCCATTACAAAGAAAAAGCGTATGAAATCGAAATGTTTCCAAAACCAAATGAACTTCCGGTTACAAAAGGGCAGTTAATAGGGCTTTCAGGAAATACAGGATCTTCAGAAGGGCCTCATCTTCATTTTGAAATTCGTGATTCTAAAACTGAATTTGTAATCAACCCAATTTTCTTTGGCTTTGATAAAAATATTAAAGATACCAAAAAACCAACTTTATCAAGTTTATATGTTTATCCGTTAGATAATGCAACAGTTAATCAGTCAAAACAGCCTTTGCTGGTTAATATGACACTTCAAAAAGACGGTACTTATTTAGCCGGAAAAGTAAAAACAAACGGAAAAATTGGTTTTGGGATTAATGCTGTTGATACTGATGATGTATCTTTTAATAAAAACGGAGTTTTTAATGTTTCGACTTTTTTAAACGGAAACCAGAATTACAATTATCAGTTTAACACCTATTCATTTGATGAAATGCGTTACATCAATGCATTTATCGATTATCCGAGATATAAGAAGACGAGTCAGCGTGTTCAGAAGCTTTTTATGAAAACGCCTTTTGCATTAAGTATCATTAAAACAGATTCGCTTAGAGGGATTGTTTCGGCTGAGCCCAATCTGGCTTCGTCGTATAAAATTGAAGTTTCTGATTATTTTGGAAACCAGAATTCAATTACTGTTCCAATTGAATACGATACAGCAACACCGCTTGTGCAGGCAGAACCTTCAACGTCTAAATATTTTGTAAAATACAATAGAGATACAAATTTTGAAAAAGGCAATATGTCAGTTTTCTTTCCAGCCGGGACTTTCTATGAAGATTTTAATATGAATTTTGATGTTCGAAACAACAAAGTTTACATTCACGATGATACTGTTCCGGTGCATTCTAATTTTACGATAACAATAAAAGATACGCTGTATCCGGAATCTTTGAGAGATAAGCTTTATATTGGAAAAGGAACGAGTTATACCGGAACTATTAGAAAAGGAGACGTTTTTACAGCCAAAGCAAAAATATTAGGAACGTATGGATTAGTACTGGATACTATTCCGCCTGTTATAAAAATTACAAAACCTGTGGAGGGAAAATGGATCAGCGATCAGAAAAAAATTGAATTTACAATTGGCGACTCTCTCTCTGGAATAAAGTCTTATAACGGATATTTAAACGGAAGCTGGGTTTTATTTGAGTATGAAAATAAAAACAGAAAGATTACACATACTTTTGATGATCAATATTTAACAGAGGGTGAAAACTTTTTAAAAATTGAAGTGGTTGATAATGTAGGAAATTCTACTATCTTTGAAACTCATTTTTTTAGAAGTCAAAAATAAATCCCAAATCTTTGAATAAAAACAAGTTAATATTCGCTTTACTTTTCTTGTGCTTTACTTGTATTTCATTTGCTCAAAACGCTCATGTAAAAGGTATTATTTTAGATAATGAAAATCATCCGGTTTCGAATGTCAATATAACTTCGGGAAAAAATAATACACAATCTGATGTAAATGGTTTTTTTGATATTGAAGTAATTTCAAATAAAAAAGCTTCGATTATTTTTACGCATATTTCCTTAAAAATGATCAGCCTTACAGTAAGTTTAAAGCCAAATGAAGTTTTTGTTTTTAATCCTGTAATGAATAATTCGCAGGAACAAATGGGTGAAGTTTTTGTTTCGTCCAAAAACAGAAAACGGGTTCAGGGAATTACAACTGTAGAAACGGCGACAATTAAAAAGATTCCTGGCGCAAATGCCGGTATAGAAAATATTCTAAAAACACTTCCGGGCGTAAATTCAAACAATGAATTGAGTACGCAATATGCAGTTCGAGGCGGTAATTACGATGAAAATTTAGTTTATGTAAATGAAGTCGAAGTCTATCGTCCATTTTTAATTCGTTCAGGACAACAGGAAGGTTTGAGTTTTACCAATACTGATTTGGTTCAAAACGTAGATTTCTCGGCTGGAGGATTTCAGGCCAAATTTGGAGATAAACTTTCATCTGTTTTAGATATCACGTATAGAAAACCAACACAGTTTGGAGCTTCGCTAGAAGCGAGTTTTTTAGGCGGAAGCGCTTCTGTCGATTTAGTTTCAAAAAATAAAAAATGGTCAGCCGTTACCGGAGTTCGTTACCGCAATAATAGTCTGCTTGTAAACAGTCAGGATACACAAACCAATTATACGCCCACTTTTGCCGATATTCAAACGAATATAAATTATGATATTTCTGAAAAATGGCAGATGAGCTTTTTAGGGAATATTTCGCAGAATAAATATTTGTATCAGCCATTAACGCGCGAAACAAAATTTGGAACTATTGATCAGCCAATGGCGCTTGCGGTTTATTATGAAGGTCAGGAAAAAGACCAATATGATACTTATTTTGGTGCTCTAAAAACAACATATAAAGTTTCGCCTTCGCTGACTTTAAAACTTATAGGTTCTTTATTTCATACAACAGAACAAGAACATTTTGATATTTTGGCACAATATCGTTTAGGGAATATTGATCCTGAAAACCCAAATAATGCATCGTCAATAGATTTTACCCGCGGAATTGGTTCTCAGCTAAATCACGCACGAAACGATTTAGATGCTTTAATCGCTAATGTCGAACTTAAGGGGACTAAAGAATGGCAGGAAAGCCAGCTTGAATTTGGATTGAAATATACCAGAGAGTCTATTCGCGACAGAATTGTAGAGTGGGAGATGATCGATTCGGCTGGATTTTCTATTAATCCGCCGTTAGTTATTCTTCCGGAAAACAATCAGCCGTATACACCATATACAGGTCCGCTTTTGTCATATCAGGATATTCGTGCGACAAACTTCAATACCATTAATAGGTTTTCTGGATATGCACAGTGGAATAAACAATCTCAATTGGGGTCAAACCAAATCTGGTACCATCTTGGAGCACGTTTTCAGAGTTGGAAAGTTTCGGGTGCTTTAGAAGAAGGGAAAAATCAGGTTGTAGTAAGTCCGAGAGCGCAATTTGCCATAAAACCAGATTGGGATATGGATATGGTTTTCAGAATTTCTGGAGGATTGTATCATCAGCCGCCGTTTTATAGAGAACTTCGTGATCTTGACGGTGTTGTAAATCCAAATGTAAAAGCTCAGGAAGCAGTTCATGTAGTTTTGAGCAACGATTATAATTTTAAAATGTGGAACCGCCCATTTAAATGGGTTACAGAAGTGTATTATAAATCGCTTTCAGATGTAAATGTGTATTCGATTGATAATGTCCGAATTCGATATGTTGCCAATAATAATGCAAAAGCTTATGCACAAGGATTGGATTTTAGATTAAACGGAGAATTTGTTCCAGGAACAGAATCGTGGGTTAGTTTTGGGTATTTAAAAACCGAAGAAAACTACGAAAACAAAGGATATATTGCCCGACCGACAGATCAGCGATTGAAATTTGCAATGCTGTTTCAGGATTATATGCCGAATATCCCGAGTGTAAAATTGTATTTGAATTTGGTTTACAATACAGGACTGCCAGGCGGTGCGCCGGCCTATTCTGATCCGTACTTATATCAAAACAGGTTAAATGATTATAGAAGAGCTGATATTGGTTTTGCAAAGGTTTTTGTTGATGCCAGTACGCAGAGTTCTAAAACGAGCTGGCTGAAAAACTTTAAAGAATTATCGCTTGGTGTAGAAATTTTTAATCTTTTTAATAATCAAAATGCCATAACCAATACCTGGGTGCGCGATGTGTATTCTAAAAACCAGTATGCGATTCCAAATTATATGACTTCGAGGGTTTTTAATATAAAACTGAATGCGAGATTGTAACTTTTAATTTGTCATAGTAAAATTCAATAAAAACCAAAATTACAATCAAAAATAGTATATTTGATAATTGAATATAATTTGTCGATGAAAAAGTACTCTAAATATATAGCCTTAGCAATTATAGGAACGTTAATTAGCTGCCGCGAAGAAGTTCAAAAGCCAAAAGTAAGTTACGATGTGTCAAACAAAGTAAGTGTTACAAAAGCAGATACCACTCAAATTGAAATTGCAGATCTGCCAATTCAAATGGAAGGTACTGATTATTTAATTCATCCTGTTGGGGATTTAAGGGTTTTTGAAAGAGGCTCAAAAGCCCGTTTTGGATCTTCTAGTGTAAACGATGTGAGTTTTACAATTTCTAATTTAGGCGAATATGAAATTACAGGTTACCTTCAAAATCTGAAGTTTCAAAAAGTCGATTCAGATTCTATTCATGCTCTTTCTGATAAACCTATTTTGATTTTAACCGCTACTTATTTAAAAACAGTTGCAGATAAAACTCAGAATAAAGTAATGGTTTATACCTTAACAGATTCTGATACTAATAAAGATGGTAAAATTGATACCAGTGATATTAAAACTTTGTATTTAAGTAATATCAGTGGAGAAAATTTTACAAAAGTCTCAGCTGATCTTGAAGAATTAGTTGACTGGAACTTAATTGAATCTAAAAACCGCTTGTATTTTAGAACAATTGAAGATACCAACCAAAATGGTCAATTCGATAAAAATGATGTCCTGCATTACAATTATATTGACTTAGCTTCTAAAAAATGGGAAGTGAAAAGTTATAAACCTATTTAAAGGTGCTAAGGTTCTGAGGTGCTAAGATTCTAAGTTTTTTTAGCTTTTGATAATTAGGGTTTCCTTGAATATTATAATATAAAACCCTGCTGAAATATAATTTTCAGCAGGGTTTATTTTTTATGCACAAAGATTGAAGAACTTAGCACCTTAGAATCTTAGTATCTCAGAACCTCAGAACCTCAGAACCTTTATATCAATATATCACTTTCCAGATCTGATTTTTCGATTTCAAAACCAAAATCCAGACGTTCTACCAATTCGATTACCAGTTTTTTGTACCAGTTTTCAGATTTCGGATGAATGTAGATTTTTTCGATTAACTGATTAATATCAACATTGATTTTTAATCCGTCGTTTAGTTTGATTTCGCTTTTTGAAGTATCAGTAAGAATACGGACTTCGCGTTCATATTGAAAACTTTTTCTTTTAAATAAAAAGGGAAAGAACAAATCATCAAACGGAATATATTCTTTTTTATAATCGATGTAATTGACTTCGCCTATATACTGGTCAAAATTGTTTTCTGGCCTTACTGCTTTCTGCAGTCTTCCAATAGTAGACTGAATGGCTAAACCTTCGTTGTTTTTTGTAAAAATCTGCCACATGGCAAAAGACTCATATTCGTTAATATGCCAGCTGCTAATGGCTACTTTTTCGCGATGTATTTTGTAGTAATTTAAAAATTCAGGATTGTCTACAGCCAGTTTTTTAATCTCCTCGTATGTAGGTTCGCTGAAAGTGCCTTCGTATTGATCTTCAAATTTATCAGAACGAGACATGAAAAGTTTTTTAGAAAGCAGTAAATCTAAAAATTTAGATAAGTCAAGATATTTCCAAACAATAGTATCAGGATCGTCTGGTAGTTTAATGTTAGGGTTGTTAAGATACATTTTTCTGAAAGAATTAAATTTCAATCTTTAACTATCCTAAAGTTATAAAATAAAACACAGATTAAAGAAATTAAACTAAGTTTTAATATTTCCTTAATCTGTGCAGATTATTTGATATGTATGTTTGAATCTTATGACTCTAGAGACTGCATCGTTACTAATTTGTTGTAAGTTCCGTTGTGTGCAATCAGTTCTTCGTGAGTTCCCTGTTCTACAATTTTTCCTTTTTGCATTACAACAATAACGTCTGCCTTTTGAATCGTTGAAAGTCGGTGGGCAATTACGATCGATGTTCTGTTCTGCATCATGTTTTCGAGCGCAACCTGAACAAATTTTTCACTTTCTGTATCTAATGCTGATGTTGCTTCGTCCAGAATCATTATCGGCGGATTTTTCAATACGGCACGGGCAATAGATAAACGTTGTTTTTGTCCGCCCGAAAGTTTGTTTCCGCTGTCTCCAATGTTAGTGTAGATTCCCAGCGGCAGTTCTTTTACAAACTCATATGCGTTAGCAATTTTTAAAGCTTCGATAATTTCATCATCAGTTGCATCTAATTTTCCTAAAGAAATATTTGCTTTAATGGTGTCATTAAATAAAATACTGTCTTGTGTTACCAATCCCATTAAGCTGCGAAGCGATTGCAGATTCATGTCTTTAATATTGATTCCGTCAATAGAAATTGAACCTTCGTTTACATCATAAAAACGAGTCAGCAAATTGGCAATTGTACTTTTTCCGCTTCCAGACTGCCCCACAAGTGCAACAGTCTGTCCTTTTTTAATTTGAAGAGAAAAATCTTTTAAAACAGTTTCTTCTTCGTATTTAAAATTAACATGCTGCACATCTATAATAGAATCAAAAGATGTTTTTTCGATTGCATTTTCTTTTGATGTAATTGTGTTTTCCTGTTCTAATATTTCAAGAACACGTTCGGCAGCAGCATTTCCTCTTTTTACTCCGTATGAAGCTTTAGAAATGGCTTTTGCAGGAGTTAAAATATTATAAGCTAATCCCATGTAAGCAATAAACGAAGGACCGCTTAGTGTTTTGTCAATCAAAACCATTTGTCCTCCATACCATAATAGAATAGCAATTACGGTGATTCCCATAAACTCACTTGCTGGAGAAGCTAAGTTTTGACGGTTTCCTATTTTGTTTGATAAGCTAAAAAAACGTTCAGTAGAATTTTGAAATACAGTATTAAAATAGCCTTCAGCATTGTAGCCTTTTACCACTTTTAATCCTCCAACGGTTTCTTCGATAGTAGATAAAAAAGTACCTTGTTCTTCTTGTGCTTTTGTAGATTGTTTTTTTAATTGTTTTCCAATTAATGAAATAATATAGCCGGAAATTGGAATAAAAATAAATACAAATATTGTCAGCTTCGTGCTGATAATAAGCATTGTTGTTATGGTGAAAATAATGGTCAGCGGTTCTTTAACAATAAGCTCCAAAATTGCTAAAAAGGAATTCTGAACCTCATTTACGTCTGCAGAAATTCTAGAAATAACATCTCCTTTTCTTTTTTCAGAATAAAAAGCCAGCGGAAGTTCTAATGTTCTTTTATACAAAGCATTTCTCATATCTTTTAAAACACCATTTCGTAAAAAAGTGATAAAAAACATGGCTAAATAATCGGCTAGGTTTTTTAATAAAAAGATCGAAATTATAATCGCGACCATTATAGATAAAATGTATCCAGGATCGTGAGTGCCTTTTGTTGTTGTTATATAATAACTCAAATAGTCTTCTCCGTACTGCTGAAGTTTTAAAATGCCTTCGTATACAGGTTTAACTTTTCTTTCTTTTGTCTGGTCAAATAAAACCTGAAGCATTGGTATTAAAGCAACAAACGAAAGTGTGCTGAAAAGAGCATACAAAACATTAAAAAAGATATTTAAGAATGCGTATTTTTTATACGGATATATAAAAGGAACTATTTTTTTGAAATTACTCATTTATTTTTTTGATATTGTTTTTTGGTAATGACTCTTTAATATGTATTAACGTAATTGTCATTTAAATTTTACTGCACAAATTTAATCCAATTGGATTGTTTTCAATTTCTTTTTGCTTTTTTTTATAAAAAAAGTTTCTTTAAAAGTAAAAATAAGGAAAACACTTTATTAAGTTAATATTAGGCAGTATATAAAAACATCCTTAAAAAATAAAGGCGGATTTTGAAAACAAAAAAACCGGACAACTTTTTGATATCCGATTTTTTAAATTTTATAGAAAGAAAATAATACAGTTTAAAAAGATTCTATAATTTCTTTCATTTCAAATCTCGATTTTGGTAAAACTGCAGGATGAGCCCAGTCATTTGCAGCATCTGCATAACCTACTGTTACGGCAAATAAAGGTGAATATCCGTCTTGTTTTAAAATGTTTTTATAAGCCGTACGGTCAATTCCTTCCATTGGAGTCGCATCGAGACCCATACTGATACAAGCGCTTAGAAAGAAGCCTAGAGAAATATAAACCTGGTTTTCTAACCATGATTTTACAGCTTCATCTCCATTCGATTTTATTAATGGTTCATAAAACCCTTTTATCCACGCTTCTGGGAGTACAGAAAGATTTCGGTTTTCAAAATGTTCTATATTTTCCATTACGCTGAATACAACTAAAAGATTAACATCATTAATCGACTGTTCGTTTACATAGGATTGTGAAGCCAGTTCTTTTTTTAACGTCTGATTTGTAATAAAAGTAAATTTCCACGGCTGACTGTTAATGGAAGATGGACTTAAACGCAGAATTTGTTTCAATTCTTCGATTTGTTCGTTTGAAATCTGTTTGGTATTGTCGTACTTTTTTGTTGAATATCTAACTTTTGCAAGATCTAAAAAACTCATATTTGTAAATTTAAATTAAACTATACTTTTTATTGTTGCAAAACTAAGTATAGTGAATTACCTTTGCAATAACGGTTAAAAATGATAGTAACAGATGTATAGTATAGATGATAAGCAGTATCCTTGCAGTACAAGCCTGACAATGAAGTATATTGGAGGAAAATGGAAGGCAGTTATTTTAATTCACTTAATTCAAAAAAAGCGATACAGTGAATTGAGAAAAGAATGCAAGGTTATTACAGAACGAACATTGAGTCTGCAGTTAAAAGAAATGGAAGAAGACGGTCTGGTTACCCGCACAGTTTATACCAGCAAACCGCCATTAAGAGTGGAGTATGAATTAACAGAATTTGGAAAGACGCTTATTCCTTTACTGAACTCTATTGCTGAATGGGGAATGGAAACTGCAAAAAATAATAAACGCATACAAGCTGTTGAATAACACTTATACGGATTGTGGAACTTTTTAATAAAAAAACCCGGATTTACATATATAAAATGTAAATTCGGGTTTTAGCTTTAATTGTCTTAAAAACAATTAGGATATATCAAAATACAGTTTAGTTTAACTGCATATCTGCAATAATGTTCTGGATTTTTTCGTCTAAGAATTTTTCAGCATCATCAAAATCTAAAACTGATTCTAATTCGGCATTAACGCTGATATAGAATTTAATTTTTGGTTCAGTTCCGCTTGGTCTTGCGCAAATTTTAGAACCGTCTTCTGTATAATAAATCAATACGTTTGATTTTGGAATATCCATCGAAGATTCTTCGTTTGTCAATAAATTCAATGCAGTTGATGATTGGTAATCTTCAACCATAATAACACGTTGTCCGTTGATTTCTTTTAATGGATTCTGACGTAAATTAACCATCATTTGGTTGATTTCTTCTAAACCTTCCATTCCTTTTTTAGTCAATGAAACTAGAAATTCTTTGTAGAAACCATTTTCTACGTAAAGTTGTAAAAGTTCTTTGTAAACAGAGCTTCCTGCTGCTTTTGCCTGAGCAGCAACTTCGCAGATCAATAGGGTAGCGGCAACAGCATCTTTATCTCTAACAGCATCGCCAACCATAAATCCGAAACTTTCTTCACCGCCGCCGATAAATTCAAGTTCAGGAAAATCTTTGATCATTTTAGCAATCCATTTAAATCCTGTTAAACCTACTTTGCATTCAACTCCGTAACTTGTTGCCAGTTCCATCATCATTGGAGTCGAAACGATTGTTGATCCAACGAATTGTTTCCCATTGATTTTTCCAGCTTTTTTCCATTGTTTCAAAAGGAAAGAAGTCATTAAAACCATAGTCTGGTTTCCGTTAAGCAAAATCATTTTACCGTCGTTATTTCTAACAGCAACACCTAAACGGTCACAGTCAGGATCTGTTCCAACCACGATATCAGAGTTTGTTTTATCAGCTAAAGCTAAAGCCATTGTTAAGGCTTCAGGTTCTTCCGGATTTGGAGATTTTACAGTTGGGAAATCTCCGTCTGGAACCGCCTGTTCTGGTACAATGTGTACATTTTTGTAACCAGCCTGAGATAAAACATCCGGGATTGATTTTATAGAAGTTCCGTGCAGTGAAGTAAAAACAATGTGAAGATTGTCTTTGGCTTCAGCCGGAGTATTAAAACTTGCGTTTTCTATAGATGATTTTATAAACGCTTTGTCAAGTTCTGTATCGATGTACTGAATTAAGCTTTCGTTTGCATTGAATTTGATTTTGTCATAACCTAAGCTTTCAATTACATTGACAATTTCTTTGTCTTGTGGAGGAACGATTTGTCCGCCGTCCTGCCAGTACACTTTGTATCCGTTATATTCTGGCGGATTGTGTGATGCAGTAAGAACAATACCGCATTGGCATCCTAAATATTTAAGTGCAAAAGACAATTCAGGAGTTGGTCTTAAATCTGAAAACAAATAAACCTGAATTCCGTTTGCAGAGAAAACATCAGCAACAACTTTAGCTAAAGTATTACTGTTATGACGACAGTCGTAAGCAATAACAACTTTTAAAGGCTCGTTTGGAAAAACCTGATGCAGATAATCAGATAATCCCTGAGTGTTTTTTCCAAGTGTGTATTTGTTGATTCTGTTGTTTCCTACGCCCATAACACCGCGCATACCTCCGGTTCCAAATTCCAGATTTTTGTAGAAACTCTCCTCAAGATCTTTTGGAGAAGTAGTCATTAATTCTTTTACGGCTGCCTGCGTTTCCTGGTCAAATGTCGGCGTAAGCCATTCGTTTACTGCGTTTAATATATTAGGTGCAATATTCATTTTAAATTTCTTTTTAATATTTTAATTAAAGATAGAGAAATTTTGGAAGTTATTTCCTGCTATCATTTTAATTTTTTTGTCTCTCCTTGATAAAGTATTGGAGAAAATGTTTTTAAAAATTAACCTCTCGTGATACTTTATAACGTTCTTCGTTGTTTTTGGTTCTTAAGATAATTTCTCCTAAAAATCCGGCTAAAAACAGCTGAGTTCCCAGAATCATTGTAGTTAAGGCTATAAAAAACCAAGGATTATTAGTTACCAGGCTATATTTCATTCCATTATACATATGGTATAATTTTGAAACTCCAATATATCCGGCAGATAAAAAACCAATAATAAACATGATCGAACCAATAGCGCCAAATAAGTGCATTGGTCTTTTTCCGAATCTTGATAAAAACCAAATCGTAATTAAATCAAGGAATCCGTTAATAAAGCGTTCCATTCCAAATTTGGTTTCGCCGTATTTACGTGCCTGATGAATTACTACTTTTTCACCAATTTTTCCAAAACCGGCATTTTTTGCCAAAACCGGAATATAACGGTGCATCTCGCCCGAAACTTCAATGTTTTTAACTACAACATTTTTGTACGCTTTTAATCCGCAGTTAAAATCATTAAGCTCAACACCCGAAGTTTTTCTGGCTGCCCAGTTAAATAATTTTGAAGGAAGGTTTTTAGCCACTACAGAATCGTAACGTTTCTTTTTCCAGCCAGAAACTAAATCGAATTTCTGTTGTGTAATCATTTCGTACAATTCAGGAATTTCATCCGGACTGTCTTGCAAATCAGCATCCATAGTAATAATAACATCACCTTTTGCTTTTGCAAAACCTGCGTGTAAAGCCTGCGATTTTCCGAAATTTTTCATGAAACGAATTCCCTTTACATTTGGGTTTTCGTTAGAGAAACCTTCAATAATATTCCAAGAATCATCTGTACTTCCATCATCTACAAAAATGATTTCATAAGAGTAATTATTAGACTGCATCACTTTAATAATCCATGAATAGAGTTCTTTAAGCGATTCCTCCTCGTTTAGAAGCGGTATAAGTATAGATAGATTCATTTATAATTTTTATTCTTGAGTAGTTTTGCTTTTAAAAAATGCTGCGAAAATTAATCCGAAAATTGCGCTGATTACCATAGCAAAAACTGATCCTTTTAATAATTCAAGAGTCGAATAAGGATTTGTTAGTTTCATTTTAGCAATAGCTTCGTTGATTGATGAAGCCGGAGCGCCAAATTTCTGCATCATGTTTGCAGTATATTTTACCATTATGTCGCTTAAAGTGTCTTTTGCACCCGGGTCAATAACGTTAAATAAGATAATATTAAAAGAAGTAGAAATTAAAATACCAATTACTGCTGCTATAAAATAAGTGGTAAAAGCATCTTTAAAAGGAAAAACACCGTTTAATTCTTTCTTAGTTTTAGAAAGTAAAATGATGCTGATTGTAATGCTGATTGCGATGCCTATTAATCCCATCCACCATGCAGTAAACAAGTTTAAATCAATAGCATAGATAGTTGCAGTAACCAATGCAGATGCAATTCCAATCATTACACCATACGCAATACCATTCTTTTTTATAACTTCATTAATCATATTTCTATATGTTTTAAAATTAATCCACAAATATAGCAATTCCCAATATACATCGATGAGAAAAAAAGCTTTTTGAATTTAACTAAAAAAAAGTAAGCTAAGTATTTGTTTATTAAAAAAGAATTGTAAATTTGCACACTCAAAATTAATTAAAATTTTAAATAAAAAAGAGCATTGTTTGTTTATACCTTTTTCTAACCATGGAAAAGCTTCAAAATAAAAATGTTCTAAACAATAAATAAAAAGAAAGATGAAAAAAGGAATTCACCCAGAAAATTACAGATTAGTTGCATTTAAAGACATGTCAAATGATGACGTTTTTATCACTAAATCTACTGCAGATACAAAAGAAACAATTGAAGTTGACGGAGTTGAGTATCCAGTTGTAAAAATGGAGATTTCTAGAACATCTCACCCTTTTTATACTGGTAAATCTAAACTTATTGATACTGCAGGACGTATTGATAAATTCAAAACTAAATATGCAAAACACGCTAAAAAATAATAGCTGTTTAAAATATATAAAAGCCTTCCAAAATTGGAAGGCTTTTTTTTTACAAATTAATTTATAGGTTAAGAAATTTCTATTTTAAAATAGCTGTGGTTTTAGTAACCACGAGTACGTTGTGAATATATTGCGTTCCAGTGGTTGAAACAGCTGGCTATGTTTTGGTATACGAAATCAAAATCTAATAGGATTTGGAAAATAATCGTAATCTAAATGAATGAAAATTGAAAATTTGCGGCTATTTACATATAAACATGATTAATCTAAAAAATAAATATTTGTAACTTTGGTCTCGGTAACCAAATCAAATTTTAACACATTAAATTAAATTTATGAATTACATTCTTTTCGACGGTCCCGTCCGGAATGCTTTATTACCTTTTACTTTTACACGACCAGTTGCAGATATTTTAATCGGAATTATGACAATTCGTCAAAAGTGGGAGGCTCGTTTAGGTTCTACTATAACAACTATTACTGAAGACTATCTTTCTGCCAAATTCCCAATGGTAGAAATGGAAGAAAACGTAATGATAAACGCAGCGTATTTGCCAAATGATGCGCTTGCAGAATTAGTTTCTGATTTAAAAGAGAATCAGGCAATTTTTAAAGGCGATGATGTAATTGCTTTTTTTACAACCGAAAACCAGGAAGAAGTCGATTTTGATACGTACGAAATTATTCAGTACAATGAAGAATGTCTGACAGTTGAACATACATGGGACATTTTCTCAAAAAATGATGCTGCCATTCGTGCCGATTTTGCTTTTTTAACAGAAGACAGAAAATCACAGCCCATTCCTAAAAGTGTAAATGTTATTGCGCCAGAAAATGTATTTATTGAAGAAGGAGCAAAACTGGAGTTTGTAACTTTAAATGCATCTAATGGTCCTATATATATAGGTAAGAATACCGAAATTATGGAAGGAACCGTTATTCGCGGGCCTTTTGCTTTATGTGAAAATGCAATGGTAAAAATGTCGGCTAAGGTTTATGGAGCAACAACTGTTGGTCCAGGATCCAGAATAGGCGGTGAGGTTAAAAATTCAGTTCTTTTTGCGAATTCAAACAAAGGACACGAAGGATTTTTAGGAGATTCTGTTCTAGGCGAATGGTGTAATATTGGAGCTGATTCGAATAACTCAAACCTAAAAAACAATTACGAAGAAGTGAAATTATGGAGCTACGAAACAGAAGGTTTTGCTAAAACCGGACTTCAGTTTTGCGGTTTAATGATGGGAGATCATAGTAAATGCGGCATCAATACGATGTTTAATACAGGAACCGTAGTTGGTGTAAGCGCGAATATTTTTGGATCTGGTTTTCCTCGTAATTTTGTTCCGAGTTTTTCTTGGGGCGGTGCAGCGGGATTTACAACTTATGTAACCAAAAAAGCTTTTGAAACGGCAAGATTGGTTATGAGCCGAAGAAATATTGATTTCGACGAAACAGAAGCAGCAATCTTAGAGCATATTTTCGAAGAAACTAAAAAATGGAGAAAAGACTAATTAGATAATTAGTCAATTTGAAAATGAGATAATTTGACAACCCGACAGGTTTTTGTGACCTGTCGGGTTTTGTTATTTTAAGGTTTTAGAGAATTTTCTAATTTCCTAATTGACACATTTTCTAATTTTACTTATTTGTCAATCTTAATAAAATCCCCTTTTAAACTGAATTTTAATTCTAAACCATTCGTTAGTTTTGTTTCGTATCCCGAAGATTCAATTTCTATTTTGGTTACTTTTTCTTTCGGGAAGTTTTCTTTTATATAAGAAGCAACCTTCTTAGGGATAATAGATTTCGGAATTTTAGAATTTTTGCCGTCAACTTCTTTCCAGTTTCCTTTTTTGTCAAATTCAATTTCAATCTGGTTATCAAATTGAACTTTGTATTCTGTTGAAAGGATTTCTTTGTCTTCCAATATATAGCTCGGTTTTTTCGATCCAAAATGTGTTTTTAAAAATGTCTGCGCGTTTGCGGGTAAAGCTTCTTTTTTGATTACAGTTTTTTGCGCATTCGCAGAAAGTCCAAATAGTAATCCTGCAATTAAGGAAACAGCCAGTTTTAATTTCGTTTTCATATTTTGCTGATTTTTAAATTTATATACAAGGTAAGATTAAAATTTTAAAATTGAGAAATCTAAGTAGGTTTAACATCAATCATGCTTCTTTTTTTTGCCGCAGATTAAAAGATTAAAAAGATTTTTTAGAAGGAAGTTAAAAAAGAGAATCAGTGAAAATCCTTTTATCTGCGTCGAAAAAGATATTGTCTAATTGACACATTTTCAAAATTATCTAATTATCAAATTGGACATTGTCTAATTAAATCTATCTTTGCAGCACGAAAAAAATGGGTAGTCAGATAAACGATTAACCGATTAAACAAAATTCACAAACACAAATGATTACAGTTAACGATATTTCGGTTCAGTTTGGCGGAACTACACTTTTTAGCGATGTTTCTTTTGCTATTAATGAAAATGATAAAATTGCCCTTATGGGTAAAAATGGTGCGGGAAAATCGACACTTTTAAAAATAATTGCAGGTGTAAACAAACCTTCTACCGGAAGTATTTCTGCACCAAAAGAAGCTGTAATTGCTTACTTACCGCAGCATTTGCTTACTGAAGACGGCGCAACTGTTATGGAAGAAGCATCAAAAGCTTTCAGTGATATTTTTAAAATGAAAGCCGAAATTGATGAAATCAACGAACAGTTAACCGTTCGTACTGATTATGAAAGTGACGAATACATGAAATTAATCGAAAGAGTTTCTGACTTAAGCGAAAAATTTTATGCTATTGAAGAAATAAATTACGAAGCTGAAGTTGAGAAAATTTTAGTTGGTTTAGGATTCGAAAGAGAAGATTTTACACGTCAGACTTCAGAATTTTCAGGAGGATGGAGAATGCGTATCGAATTAGCTAAAATCCTTTTGCAAAAACCTGATTTGATTTTGCTGGATGAGCCTACTAACCACATGGATATCGAAAGTATTCAATGGTTAGAAGATTTCTTATTGAATCAGGCTAAAGCAGTTGTGGTGATTTCTCACGATAGAGCGTTTGTAGATAATATTACAAACCGTACTATCGAGGTTACAATGGGAAGAATCTACGATTACAAAGCAAAATACACCCATTATTTAGAGTTAAGAAAAGACCGTCGTATTCATCAGCAGAAAGCGTATGACGAACAGCAAAAAATGATTGCCGAAAACCGTGCTTTTATTGAGCGTTTCAAAGGAACATTCTCAAAAACAGATGCCGTTCAGTCTCGTGTAAAAATGCTTGAAAAGTTAGAAATCGTTCAGGTTGATGAAGTAGATACATCTGCATTACGTTTGAAATTCCCGCCGGCAGCACGTTCAGGTCAATATCCAGTTGTTGTAAAAGAAATGTCGAAATCGTATGGAGATCATGTGGTTTTTAAAGATGCAAACATCGTAATCGAACGCGGACAAAAAGTAGCTTTTGTTGGAAAAAATGGAGAAGGAAAATCGACCATGATTAAAGCAATTATGAAAGAAATCGGCGTTGATTCAGGAAGCGTTGAAATTGGACATAATGCACAAATTGGATATTTTGCTCAAAATCAGGCCGCTTTATTAGATGAAAATGCTACTATTTTTGAAACTATCGATAGTATTGCGGTTGGAGATATTAGAACGCAGATCAAGAATATTTTGGGAGCCTTCATGTTTCAGGGAGATGATATTACTAAAAAAGTAAAAGTGCTTTCCGGAGGAGAAAAAACGCGTTTGGCAATGATTAAATTGTTGTTAGAGCCAGTGAATTTATTAATTCTGGATGAGCCTTCGAATCACTTGGATATGAAGACAAAAGACATTATTAAAGATGCATTGCGTGATTTTGACGGAACATTAATTTTGGTTTCTCACGACCGTGATTTCCTAGACGGATTAGCAACTAAAGTTTTTGAATTCGGAAACAAAAGAGTAAAAGAACATTTTGAAGATGTTGCAGGTTTCCTTGCTCACAAGAAAATGGATTCTATGAGAGAAATAGAAAAATAGAGTCTAAATACATTATAGATCAAAAAGCACAAGTTCATTCTTGTGCTTTTTTTTATTTTAATAACATTATTTTAATGCAACTTTTTTTACAACAATTCTATTTTTTTTGTTATTTTAGTACTTCATTTCGTGTCGACTATAGATAGTTAACTTTTTGATCTTCAAAAAGAATAGTGCTGATTCTGAATTCAGTTATAAGAAACTAATATTTTTATTAATTTGAAGTCTATGAATAAAATTCTACTAGTTCCGATTATTATTCTCTTTTTTATAACTCCATTTTTTCTGCATGCTCAAGGCGATGTAAATGCTGGAGAAAAAACCGATAGCGAGATAAAATATCCTCAATATCAGCTAAAGGGACTTTTACAGGCAAGATATCTGGAAAGTTTTGGCGACAATGTTGATGTTCTAGGAGTACATCATTCTACTGGAGATGTTACCCAGCAGTCTTTTGATATTAAAAGAATGCGTGTTGGCTTGAATACCAGGTTAAGTGAAGCTACAGAAGTCGTAATTCTGGTAAACTTAGCCGATTTTAAATCAGATACCAAAGGCAAAGTTCTCGAAAACGCTTACGGAAAGTATACCTTCAATAAATATATTGCTTTGACCGGAGGACAGTTTCGTCCGGCATTTGGAATTGAAGAACTTGTTCCTGTAGATATTATCAAATCTTTTGACTTCTCAAATCAATATTATGAATTCGGAAAAAACGGCTGGACCAGTTTTCAAATTGGGGCTTCGGCAACCGGATCTTTTGATATTGGGAAAATTCCGGTTAGTTATGCTGTCTCAGTTTTGAACGGAAATGGAAAAAACGTAGAAATGGATAAAGACAACGGAAAACAATATTCTACAAGATGGGTTTTTGAATTGTCTAAAGAGCATAAAATAAATCTGGGTTTAAATGGTGGTATTGGAAAAGTATTTAAAGAAGATGTTTTTGCAGTTGGAGCTGATATAACCAGTGATTTTAAACTAACAGACCGATTTACTTTTGATCTTCAAATTGAATACAAACAAGGAACAAATCATAATTTATATTTTTCACTGCCAGCCGAAAGCAGAGTAGGTGATGTTTCCAATTATCAAATGCGCGGGATTTATTTTCTGCCAAATTTGAGGTATGTGGTAAATTATAAAAAACTAACGGCATTAGAATTATCATGTCGTTACGAAACTTTTAATCCTAGTTACAAGGTAAATTCCAATGTCAGACAAACTTATACACCTATGATTAGTCTTGAATTTGGAAAAAATTATACAGGAAGAATTGAAATGGGGTTTGAAATTGACCGATTTGATAAAAATATTCCGGATACATCAACCTATAATGATGAATTATTCCTGATTCAGTTACAACTCCGACTTTAGTTTTAATATAAATCTAAATTATTATGAAAGAAGTACAAATTCCTCAAACCCTGATTACGCTTGCTGTTGGAATTGCAATTTGGTTTATTCCTGCACCAAATGGAGTTGTTATTGAAGCCTGGCACTTGTTTGCAATTTTTGTGGCCACTATTTTGGGAATTATTCTAAAAGCGGCTCCAATGGGAACGATGTGTATGATTGCAATTGCTTTAACGGCTTTTACGCAGGTTCTGGCACCGGGCGATCCTGGAAAATCAATTACGCTGGCCTTAAAAGGATTTGGCGATAAAGTAATATGGCTTATCGGAATTTCGTTTTTTATAGCGAGAGGATTTATAAAAACTGGTTTAGGGAATAGAATTGCTTTTTTATTTATTAGAATCTTCGGAAAAAGCTCTCTTGGATTGGCTTACGGATTAGGTCTTGCTGATTTAGTTTTGGCTCCGGCTGTGCCAAGTAATACGGCAAGAGGAGGAGGAATTATTTATCCTATAATGAAATCCATGTCAATGAGTTTTGGCTCTGTGCCGGATCAGCCGGAAACACATAGAAAATTAGGTTCTTATTTAACATTGAATTGCTATAATATGAATTTAATAGCTTCATCAATGTTTCTGACCGGAACGGCAAGTAATCCAATGTGTCAGAAGTTTGCGCTTAATTTAGGGATTAAAATAACCTGGATGTCATGGGCAGCTGCAGCAATCGTTCCGGGATTGTGTGCCTTTTTTGTGATTCCCTTTGTGTTGTATAAGATATATCCGCCAGAACTAAAAAAGACTGGAGATGCACCGCAGATTGCCATGCAGAAATTAAAAGAAATGGGGCCGATTACCCGTAACGAATGGATGATGCTTTTAACGTTTTTTATTCTCTTGTTTCTTTGGATGACAGGCGATTTGTTTTCTATAGACGCTACGACAACGGCATTTATTGGTTTGGTAATTTTATTGCTTACTTCAGTTTTAACATGGGATGATGTAAAAGCCGAAAAAGGAGCGTGGGATACCATTGTGTGGTTTTCGGTTTTAGTAATGATGGCAAGTTCGCTTAACGAACTTGGATTTATCGGCTGGTTTAGTAATGTTGTAAAAGCAGAAATTGGAGGTTTGAGCTGGCAGATGGCATTTCCAATAATTATATTGGTCTACTTTTTCAGCCATTATCTTTTTGCAAGTGCAACGGCACACGTAGCGGCAATGTATGCGGCACTTTTGGGTGTTGGGGTTTCACTTGGTATTCCGGGATTGCTTTTGGCCTTTATGCTTGGTTTTATGGGATCAATCTACGGAACGTTGACGCATTACGGACATGGTCCGGCTCCCGTTTTTTTCGGAAGCGGATATGTCGATTTAAAAAGCTGGTGGGTCAAAGGTTTGGTAACCGGACTTGTAATGCTTTTTATTTATATGGGAATTGGCGGATTATGGCTTTGGGTAATAAATTATTTTTAAATTCTGATTCCCGGCGGCAATAATTCTTTGTACTTTGGATTTTTTTTGAAAAATGCTGCGATTTTTGGATGAATCGGCACAACTCTGAAATTTTTTTCTGTACTTAGTTCCATAATGTTTTTAAGTAAAGTGTCAATTACAGACTGGTTTTCGAAGTTTTCGGGTGTGTTGATTTTGGTTAAAAAGATTTTCTTTTCCTGAAAAGAATATTCAACGCTTAATAATCCCTCAGGGACTACGGTTTCAAATTGTCTGGCAAAGGTATTGTCTTTGATTTCCATAGTTTCAGCAGGTTCCATATTTGTCATGTTTTTGGGGTGGATAAAATATTAGAAAAAGAACGATAAAAAATAAACAAATAAAATCTTTGGAAAAGATATTTAAATGCGAGTAATTTGGATTGCAAAGTTAATCATTTGATTTTCAATATTGAAGTATTTTAAGTAAGATTTGGACTAGTTTTTGAAACTGCTCTGTTTTTGTAGTTTAATTTGTTTTAATATGTAAGAATGGTGTAAGATTTGCTGTGCATATCATTAAAAAAAGTAAAATTATTTTGAAATTAAAATTCGCAATTATAATCCCTTTTCATACAAATGAGTAAAATTCCAGTATATTTTATGCCCGGTTTGGCGGCAAGTCCGGCAATTTTTGAAAGAATTCAGTTAGATGAATCTGTTTTTGAAATGTGTTTATTAGAATGGGAGATTCCGCATCCAAAAGAAGCCTTGTCGGATTATGCGCTTAGAATTTCTAAAAAAATCAAACACGAAAATCCTGTTTTGGTTGGAGTTTCTTTTGGAGGGATTTTAGTTCAGGAAATCGCAAAACACATTCAGGCCCGAAAAGTTATTATTATTTCTAGTGTTAGAAGTAATATTGAATTCCCAAAAAGAATGAAAATCGGAAAAACTACAAAAGCCTACAAGCTGATTCCGATGAAGCTGATTTTAAATATCGAAAGTCTGGCAAAATATTCTTTTGGAGAAAAAGTAAATAAACGTATTAAGTTATACGAGAAGTTTTTAGCGGTTAGGGATCTTAACTATTTGCAGTGGGCTGTAGAATCAGTCATTTTATGGGATAGAAATAAGGTTGATGAAAACGTAATTCATATTCACGGCGACAAAGACGAAGTTTTTCCAATAAAATACATCAACAGCTGTATCGTGGTTAAAGGCGGTACACATATTATGATTCTCAATAAATATAAATGGCTTAATGAGAATCTGCCTTCTATTATATTAGAAGATTGAATTTTTTAAGTTTTCAGCCGCAGTTTTCAGTTTAAAGCTTTGTCAATGATGTGCAAAGATTTATGCGTAATCTTGTCATTTCGACGAAGGAGAAATCTTCGCAAGCAGCTCCTCAAAAGTATATTTTAAATCTTTGTAGAGTTTCGTGCGAAGATTTCTCCTTCGTCGAAATGACAAAACGGGACGTTTGCGGTATAAAAAAATCCCAAACTCCTTAGGAATTTGGGATTTAATATATTGAAAATTAAAAAAAAATTAGATTTTCTTCATTTGTTCTTTCATCATAGAAATCTGCTCTTTCAGCATTCCCTGCTTATCTAATTTCTTAGCTTCGTTTAATAAATTAGTTGCTTCAAGCTTTCTTCTGCGTGACATTGCAACTCCTGCAAGGTTTAATTTAGCTACTGCTAAATCCATATCCATAGATAATCCAAGCTCAATTGCTTTTTTGAAATGTTTTTCAGCCTGGTTAATGTTAGTCTGTGATAACATGATACCTTGTAAATAGTTTAAGTATCCTTGTTGTTTTCTAACTAATGCTCCTTCCGGATTTTTGATATATGATAACCATTTATTTGCACCTTCAAAGTCTTGTTTTCTTAATTTAAGGAAGGCTAAAAGGATAAATTCGTTTTTAAAATAAAGAAAAATTGGAATTGCAGTCAATAATATAAGAAAGATTCCATTTCCGATATTACTTTCTGTAAATTGCCAAATGCCCGCCACTACAAGAAGTCCGGCCAAAATAAGTTTAATATTTTTGTGAAACATAATTAATGTAAATTTGTGATTGCAAAGATAGTAAAAGGAATTAAAAATATTTTTATAAAACTGCTTGCCAGAAAAAAAAGTCTTTGTATATTTGCACTCGGTTTTTGAATAACGATATCCAAAACCAAATAACGAGTTAATAGATACCATTTTTAAAGATACAAAGCAATGAGCAAAAGAACATTTCAACCATCGAAAAGAAAAAGAAGAAATAAGCACGGATTTATGGACAGAATGGCTTCTGCGAATGGAAGAAAAGTTCTAGCGCGTAGAAGAGCAAAAGGAAGACATAAATTAACTGTTTCTAGCGAGCCTAGACACAAAAAATAATGTTTGTATAAACATACATAAGGCGATTACTTTTTTAGTATCGCCTTTTTTTATACCTTGTCGGTAAAAAATATCCCAACTTTCTAGTTTATAACGCACTAGATATGTTTTTTAAATCGTAAATAACTACACAATACATACAAAATGCCTAAAGACACATCAATAAAATCAGTTTTAATAATAGGGTCAGGACCTATTGTTATTGGCCAAGCTTGCGAATTCGATTATGCGGGATCTCAATCTGCACGCTCGATTCGTGAAGAAGGAATTGAGGTTATCTTGATTAACTCGAATCCAGCGACAATTATGACCGACCCATCTATGGCGGATCATATTTATTTGAAACCTTTAACGACAAAATCGATTATTGAAATTCTTAAGGAACATCCTCAAATTGATGCTGTTTTACCAACAATGGGAGGACAGACAGCTTTGAACTTGTGTTTAGAGGCTGAAGAAAAAGGAATCTGGCAGGATTTTGGGGTAAGATTAATTGGTGTTGATGTAAATGCAATTAATATTACAGAAGACAGAGAGCAGTTTAAACAGCTTTTAGAAAAAATTAAAGTGCCAACTGCACCTGCAAAAACAGCTACTTCTTACCTTGAAGGAAAAGAAATTGCTCAGGAATTTGGTTTCCCGCTTGTTATTCGTCCTTCGTTTACACTTGGAGGAACAGGAGCAGCAGTGGTTTACAAAAAAGAAGATTTTGATGAGCTTTTAACTAGAGGTCTTGAAGCCTCTCCAATTCACGAGGTTTTAATTGATAAAGCTTTAATGGGATGGAAAGAATACGAGTTAGAGCTTTTAAGAGATAAAAATGACAACGTTGTAATTATCTGTTCTATCGAAAACATGGATCCAATGGGAATCCATACTGGAGATTCGATTACAGTTGCGCCTGCAATGACATTATCTGATACAACTTTCCAAAAATTACGTGACTACGCTATCTTAATGATGAGAAGCATCGGAAACTTTGCGGGAGGATGTAACGTACAATTCGCAGTTTCTCCAGACGAAAAAGAAGATATCGTAGCAATCGAGATTAACCCTCGTGTGTCTCGTTCTTCTGCTTTAGCATCAAAAGCTACTGGATATCCAATTGCAAAAATTGCTTCTAAATTAGCTTTAGGATACAATTTAGATGAATTACAAAATCAAATTACAAAATCTACTTCGGCTCTTTTCGAACCAACTTTAGATTACGTAATCGTAAAAATACCACGTTGGAACTTCGATAAATTTGAAGGTTCAGACAGAACTCTAGGTCTTCAGATGAAATCTGTTGGTGAGGTTATGGGAATCGGACGTTCTTTCCAGGAAGCACTTCATAAAGCAACTCAATCTTTAGAGATTAAGAGAAACGGTTTAGGAGCAGACGGAAAAGGATATAAAGATTACGAATTAATTATCGATAAACTGACTCACGCAAGCTGGGATCGTGTTTTCGTAATTTATGATGCAATCGCAATGGGAATTCCGTTGAGCACCATTCATGAAATTACAAGAATCGATATGTGGTTCTTGAAACAATACGAAGAACTTTACACTTTAGAAAAAGAAATCTCAAACTACAAAGTTACAGATCTTCCTAAAGAGTTATTGCTTGAAGCGAAACAAAAAGGTTTTGCAGACAGACAATTAGCGCACATGATGAATTGTTTAGAAAGTGAAGTACACACTTTGCGTATGGAACAAAAAATCAACCGTGTGTTTAAACTGGTTGATACTTGTGCGGCTGAGTTTAAAGCGCTTACTCCTTATTACTACTCAACTTTTGAGGCTGAAATTGAAAAAGCAAACGGAGAGCGTTTTGTTGACAACGAAAGTATCGTAACAGATAAAAAGAAAGTAATCGTTTTAGGTTCCGGACCAAACAGAATTGGACAAGGAATTGAGTTTGATTACTCTTGTGTACACGGCGTTTTAGCAGCTAAAGAATGCGGTTACGAAACGATCATGATTAACTGTAATCCTGAAACGGTTTCTACTGACTTTGATACAGCGGATAAATTATATTTCGAACCAGTTTTCTGGGAGCATATTTATGACATCATCCAGCACGAAAAACCAGAAGGTGTAATTGTTCAGTTAGGAGGACAAACAGCTCTTAAATTAGCAGATAAACTTTCTAAATATGGTGTAAAAATTATCGGAACTAGTTTCGACGCACTAGATTTAGCAGAAGACAGAGGAAGATTCTCTGACTTATTAACTGAGTTAAATATTCCTTTCCCAAGATTTGGAATCGCTGAAACAGCTGACGAAGCTTCGAAATTAGCAGATACTTTAGATTTCCCACTTTTAATTCGTCCTTCTTATGTATTAGGAGGTCAGGGGATGAAAATTGTAATCAACAAAAAAGAGCTTGAAGAGCACGTTATCGATTTGTTGAAAGCAATTCCAGGAAACAAATTATTACTAGATCACTACTTAGCGGGAGCAATCGAAGCTGAGGCAGATGCAATTTGTGATGCTGATGGAAATGTGTATATCATCGGAATTATGGAGCACATTGAGCCTTGCGGTGTTCACTCTGGAGATAGTAATGCAACATTGCCTCCTTTTAACTTAGGAGAATTTGTAATGCAGCAAATTAAAGATCATACACATAAAATCGCCAGAGCTTTAAAAACGGTTGGTTTAATCAATATCCAGTTTGCGATTAAAGATGATACAGTTTACATTATCGAGGCAAACCCAAGAGCCTCTAGAACGGTTCCTTTTATTGCAAAAGCTTACGGAGAACCTTATGTAAATTACGCTACAAAAGTAATGTTAGGTCACAATAAAGTAACTGACTTTGATTTTAACCCGCAGTTAAACGGATATGCAATCAAACAACCAGTATTCTCTTTCAGTAAATTCCCGAATGTAAACAAAGCGTTAGGGCCAGAAATGAAATCAACAGGAGAAAGCATCTTGTTTATTGATGACTTAAAAGATGATCAATTCTATGAATTGTACTCTAGAAGAAAAATGTATTTGAGTAAATAATCTCAAATTCTATTATAAAAGAAAAGCTCCAATTTTTATTGGAGCTTTTTTATTTTAAATAGGTTTAAAACTTCTATTCGTTTTGACCAAAGCTCATATTGTCTCTGGTGTTTTTTTGCACAGAAATAGCACCAAACAATGCTAATAGAAATGCAAATGCATAAAAACCTTTTTCACTTGGTAAAATTGTTGCATTCCATAATCCAACAACTAAAAGAACGATTGATAATAAAGTTCCAAACCAGCAGATTCCGTAGTAAATATCAGTTACCGGAAGTTTTTCAAGTCGGTCTCTAACACTTTTTTGTAAAGAAACAACAGCAAAAAGTCCGAACATTAAAACAGTGAAATAATATCCTTTTTCGTTTAACAGCATTTCAGCTCTGGCAAGTCCAACAATAAAACCGATTGTTCCGGCTCCAAGAGCAACCCAAGATGCTGCGATAAAGGCATTTGATGTTTTTTGTATCATAATTTATTATTTTGGTAAGTTGCAAATATAATTAAATTGCATTCATATCAAAATAAATACTGATTGTTTTGTTCAGTAAAATCTTTCAAATATATATAAGAAAAAAGCTCCAGTTATGGAGCTTCAGTCGTTTATAAAGTAAGTAAAAGTCTATTGTTTAATTAATTGCTGCAATGGTTTTAACTGCTCCATGTCAATTTTTGATTCTTTTAAAACAGACATAAGCGTTATAATGTTATTCGGGTTCATATCTTTTCCTAATACACGAACTACAGCAAAACCATTTTCTTTTTTATTGGCAAAAACCACAAATTCTTTAATGTTTTCATCTGAGCCAACATAACTTATTGATGCTCCATCTTTTCCAGAACCAAATTTCATTAGTTCCTGGTATTTAGGATTTTTTAATATCGCCGTAACTTTTTTACGTTCCGTTTCAAATTCTGCCTGATTTTTATCTGTTGCTTTAAAAGCTAAGATGTTCATTTTATCAAATGAGTTTACAGCTTCTTTTTGCTCTGCCGAAAGTTTTGTTTTTTCTAAGTTTAAAATATCAGACGAAACATCAACAGAAATAAAATCTTTTTTATCTGTATTTTCAACAAAATATTTTTGCAGTGAAGGTTCAGAATTACAGCTTACTAAAGTTAGTAATGCTAAAATGGCTGTGGTGAAAACATTGACTTTCATGATTATTTTTTGTTTTTAGAAGCTTTCTTTAAGTCAGAACCGCCAGGAAGCTGCATTTTGTCTGTTAGTACAGAGATCTCGTTTAAATCAAAGTTTCCTGTAAGAGACAATAAAACAGTTTCGTCGTTTTTTGCTCCGTCAACAAACATTAGTAATTCTTTGATTTGAGTGTCGCTTGCTCCAGATTTTACCATTATTTTGACATTTTTACCGCTGTCGTTTACACGCATCAACTCTTCTAAACCTGCAGTTTTGATGTATTTATCTGCAGAAGCTTTCATATCGGCTTCGATTTTAGGATTTTTAGTTGTAAACACTTTTAGGTAATCTAATTTTTTAATCAGATTGATATATTGCTGTGTTTCTTTATCAGAAGCATCAACCTTTACCTTGCTCATTAAATCGAACATTTTTTTGTTTACAATTACTGATGTTACATCGTCCTGACCATCAAATTTGTCAAAAGCACCTTGTGCATAAAAAGCTTGGGTAACGAATGCGAAAACTAGTGTTATGATGAAATTTTTCATTTTTGTGTGTTTTAATTTACTGTTTAAAAATTCTGTTTTTTGATTGTTCATATTCGTTAATGTATTGTACACTTTCAATACCTACATTAACATTGCTCGATAATAGGGATAAAGCTTTTTGTGTTGCTTTTAAAGCTTCTTCCGGATCATCGTAGGTTCCTAATTCTGATTGGGCTGTAACCGAAGTTGTTTTTTCGCCAGTAAAATAATAGGTTCCAATTCCTAGTAAAACAACAATTGATGCTGCAATTGATAGCCACGCCACATTTCGTTTCTTAGTTTTTAGGGGTATTTCCTGCGTTGATTTTTGTTGTTTTACCTGAGAGAAATAACCAAAAATAGGTTTGTACTGCTCCAAATGCTGCGCAACATCTGATGAAGAAAAGTATTCTTTTAATTGATTTTCTTCGGCAATAGTAGTTTCTCCCTGAAAGTATTTTGCTAATATATTTTCTATTTTATCTAATTCCATAACTGTGTGCATTTACCATTGATTCTCTTATTTTTTTTCTTGCTCTCGAAAGTGCTACCCTGATTGCGGTTTCGTTCATGTTGACAATTTTCGCAATTTCTTCAAATTCATATTGTTCAACATCCCGCAGCTGAATTAATATTTGAAGCTGTTCCGGCAGCTGGCTTATAATTTTTCCTACCCATTCTAAACTATCTGCATCCTCCAGTTTTCGGTCTAATTGAGGCTCCCGATCTGTAAAATTGTTATGTACAATTTGAAGATTTCCTGCTCTTTTCGATTTTAACTGATCTAAACAATAATTTTTTGTCATGGTCATCGCCAAAGCTTCAACATTATTGTAAGCGTCAAGATTCTCTTTTTTGTTCCATAATTTTACCATTACTTCCTGAGTTGCGTCTTCAGCTTCTTCGGTACTGGTAAGCAATCTTTTTGCCAGACGAAACACTTTGTCTTTGAAAGGATTAACTAATTCTATAAACACATTCTGGTTCATAAATTAAAAGGTTATTCGTTAGCTTATATAGTCAAGACGAGGCACAATTATATTTGTTACAACATAAATGTAATTTTTTTTGCAAAAAAGAATAATACTTAAAACTAAAGGTAGTATTTTTACGTTAATACAATACCGAAACCTACTTTTATGAAACCAATTTTAAAATCGATACTGTTTTTGTGTCTGTTATCATTCTTTTTGCAATCTTGTGAGGATGAGGACGATGTGAGAACTCCTGCTCAATTGCAAGTGAATGATTTTGTGTGGAAAGGCTTAAACGAGCTTTATTTGTGGCAGGGTGATGTAGCTAATTTAGCAGATGATCGTTTCAGTTCTCAGGAAGAATTAAACTCTTATTTAGAAGGATATTCAAATCCTGAAGACTTATTTCAGGATTTATTAAATAAACCAGTAAGTAAATATCCAAGTAATGCGATTGATCGTTTCAGCTGGATCGTTTCAGATTATACCGTTTTAGAGCAGGAATTAGGCGGTATTACAAAAAATAACGGAGTTGATTTCAGGCTTACCAGAGTTGCAGAAGGTTCAAATGATGTTGTGGGATATGTTCGTTACATTATTCCCAATTCTGATGCATCTTCAAAAGCCATCAAAAGAGGAGATTTCTTTACGAGTGTAAACGGAACAAAATTGACGGTTTCAAATTATAAATCATTATTAGTTGACCCGGATAGTTATACTTTAGATTTTGCAGATTATAATGGAACTGCTTTTGTTTTAAATGGAAAATCAGTTGCCTTAACTAAAACTGTTTTAGAAGAAAATCCAATTTTAATAAACAAAGTAATCAATTCCGGAGGACATAAAATTGCTTATTTAATGTACAATGGATTTTATGCTGAGTATGACAGTAAATTAAATCAGGCTTTTCAGGGATTTAAAAATGAAGGGGCAACAGATTTGGTTTTAGATTTAAGATATAACGGGGGAGGTTCTGTACGTACTTCTACACGTTTGGCAAGTATGATTACAGGGCAGTTTGAAGGAAAAATATTTTCGAAAAGACAATATAATTTCAAACAAATGGCAGGCATGACTGCTGAGGATCTGGAAGTTTTAAACGAACGATTTGTAAAAGATATTGACGGCACTCCGGTAAACAGTTTAAATTTATCGACAGTTTATATTTTAACAACTTCTAGTACAGCATCGGCAAGTGAATTGATTATAAATGGACTAAAACCTTATATTAATGTAATTCAGATTGGAGAAACGACTACAGGTAAAAATGTTGGATCAGTTACACTTTATGATTCGCCAACTTTTACTAAAAGAAACGTGAATCCAAACCATAAATATGCCATGCAGCCTTTGGTATTTAAAATCTCGAATGCATCAGATTTTGGAGATTACACACAAGGTTTAGTTCCTACTTATGTTCAGTTAGAATATTTACGCAGTTATGGAGTTTTAGGAGATACCGCTGAACCGTTGTTAAATATGGCAATTTCTAAAATCACTGGAGCAGCAGCTAAAAAAGTACAGAATGATCACGGTTTAGTTTTACCTTATATAAGTGATTCTAAAAAAATCAACGGATTACGAAACGAAATGTATATAGACGGTAATGCCGGAGAGTTTATAAAAACTTTAAAATAAAAAAAAAAGGCTTTCAGAAATGAAAGCCTTTTTTTAAACCATAAATTCAAAAATGAATTAATCGTTAAAGTAAAAACCATTAGGAGATATTCCTACTGTAAATGATTTGTTTTTTGTTCCTGTAAGTGAATAAATGTATGCTTCTCCAGGATCTTGGTTATTTATAGCATCAGCCGCATAAATTTTATTGTCTTCTACTGCAAAACCGTAAAGATTTGTAACGTCAGAAGCTTTAAATAACGCTGTTGCTGGTAAAGATGTCGCATTAGCGGCCATAGAATAAATATTGTTTCCAATAGTATAATATACTTTGCTGTCTTCGATATCTAAGAATCCCGGATGTGTTATACCTGTAAAATCTAATGTTGATGATACAGTATTAGTACTTAAATTCACTTTTACAATTTTTCCCGCAGTTTCAACATCTGCATAGAATGGTTTTCCGTTACATAAAATATATAAAGTTCCGTTATCTTTTACTAAGTCGCTCGGCACATCTCCCACTACAAAATTTGTTACAACCGTATTTGTAGCAGAGTTAATAACTGTTAATGAATTTCCTTGTCCCCAGCCGCCTTTGTGTGCTACATAAAGTTTACCGTCATTTTCGATGATTTTTTCCGGACCTTCAACTACTGAAATTGAAGAAGTAACTGTATTAGTAGTAAGATCTAAAACTGCTACATAATCATCAGCAGGATCGCTTCCTTCTCCCCAGTTTGTTACATATCCTTTTCCGTTTGCAAATGCAATAAATCTTGGATTGTTTAAATTAGCTGTAACGGTAGCAATGCTTTTAAAAGTGTATCTGTTAACCACTTCAATTTTATTTGATCCGTTTACCACTATATAAGCTGCATCATCTTTAAAACCAATAAATAAAGGAGTATCTCCAGTAATTTTACCAGGATTAACTAAAGAGAAAACATTGTTTTCGATACTCAAATCATCTGATAAATAAGAAATAGTCCCATTGGTTTTTCCAAAATTACCTTCATTAACAATAAATATTCCATTCTCATAATCGCCGCGCGGCTCATCATTATTGTCATCATCGTTGCTGCAAGACACAAAAAATGCCGAGCTTATAAGGACTGTTAAAAATAGTTTGTTAAATTTTTTCATGAAATTTAAAAATTAAGGTTTATGTATATAGTATAATTTCTACCCGGCATTTGTCTACTTGTTACGGGTTGATAATTTTCGTTCCACAGGTTTAAAACCTGAAATCCAATTTTGTAACTGTTTTTTGCTCCAAAATCATAATCGACACCAATATTTCCAACATTATAATCTTTAATTTTTGATGCACGATTATTAAAAGGTGTAGTATAAACTTCTCCATTATAGAGGTATTGAAAGTAAGAAGACAGTTTTTTCCAGTTGTAAGCGACAGAGCCTGTTAATTTATGATAAGGAACATAAATTAACTGTTTATAGATTAATTCGTTTTTAATCAGCTGCTGGCTTTCTGAAACTGTATAAGCGTACGTACCGTTAATTGTGAAATTATTTTGCCCAAATTTTGGTTTCCATTCTACAAGAACTTCTGCTCCGTAGGCTCTCACTTTATCTGTGTTTTCAGGCGCCCATACATCACCGCCACCTTCACCCGGAACCCAGCGCAGTAAATCTTTAATAGAATTATAATAGGCAGTAATTGATAAAGTAAAGTTTTTTCTAAAGAATTCATTGCCAATTTCTGCCTGATAAGAAGTTTCGGGTTTTAAATTAGGGTTGCCGCTTCTTTCCCAAAACAAATCATTATAGGTAGGCATTCTAAAATTCTTTGAAGCATTGAATTTCAAACGATAAAAACTGGTGAAATCATATTTTGTTCCAAATGAAAAAAGAAAAGGATTACCGTAGTTGTCTGTAATTTCCTGACGAATACTGGCGTTATAATCCCATTTTTCAGTTAACAAATGATGCAAAAGCAGACTGGCAGTACCAACTTCTCTTTTTACATTATCAATACTCGAACCGTATCCTTTGTTTCTGCTGTAGTCTACAATTGAGTTTAATTTGATTTTATCATTTACATCAAAAGCTAAATCGTATTTTATGATAGAAGTTTCAACTTTTCCGTAAGTAAAATTATTGGAGGTAATACTTGGAAAATATTTATAAGATTCGCCAATATGTGCTGCTCGCAGTTTAGATGTAAAACGTCCCAGCTGACTTTCCCATTCTAATAAATTACGAGTATTAAAATCGTTGTATTTTGTTTTTGAAGCATTTGGCGATGTTAAAGAAAAGTGACGTTCTGAATCGTAAAACTGGCTGTAAGCTTTTAAAGTATTATTAGCATTGATTTTATAACCAAAAGTAGTATTCATACTCGTGTTATAATATTGGCCATTAATGTTTCTTTCGTCTGAATTGCCAGGATATTTAAAATCATTATCAGAACTGTTTCTTGAAATACTGACCTGTAAGCTGTATTTATCTGATGAAACTATAGTGCGGTAATTTGCGCTGTATGTATTATAACTTCCAGCGCTGAAAAAAACATGATTAGAAAATTCGTTTTTAAAACGTAAATCATTGTTCAGGTGAATGCTTCCGCCAATAGCGCTGCTTCCATACAAAACGCTTCCACCTCCGGCTTTTACAGTTATCGAATTAAAATCTCTCGTTCCAATAGTATTAAAATCGGCCTGACCTAAAAATTGTGAATTTATATTTATACCATTCCAGATAACAGCGGTCTGTGCGCCTGTTGTTCCTCTAAAAGATGGAGCAGAAGTCATTCCGAGCCCATTTTCTTTGAAATATATAACAGTATTAAAATTTAAAAGAGAGGTTAAAGAAGGCTGGTTTCTGTCGAGAATTGAATCGTTTAAAACCTGAACAGACTGCGAAGTAGAATATTTCTTAAGATTAGAATCTGAAACTACAACTTCTTTTAGTTTAATAGAATCGCTCTGCGCCCAAGTGAATTGGCACAACATCAAAAGAAAAAAAGCAAAACGTATTCTTAAAGTCATAATTTCTACACTCTTTTTCCCGAGAGCTCGATATTCGTTACAAAGGCAGGTCTCCTGGCTTGCGTCTTGTTGTTTACCTTCCCATTCGCGGGGGCGAGCAGTGGTTTTGCAGTTTACAACAAGCATTCTTTTTTAGAACTAAGCTTACAGTTGCGGGTACAGCTCAAGATTTTACTTGATTCCCTTTTTAATGTGTTAATCAAAACACAACCTTAATTTTGTGCAAATATAAAGTTAAAAATACTGATAATTCAAATATGTATTGTTTTTGTAATCAAATAATCAAACAAATAGCCAGATTATAGTTCAATTCTTATGACTTCCCCAAAATCGACTTTGTTTTGAAAAGCCTCTTTTAAAGGCAGTGAAGTTTGATGGCATAAAATGCTTCGTATAATACCCGCATGAGCTACAATGATTACAGGGTGTGTAAGGTCTGAAATCTGCTCAGCTAAAAAGCCGCCGACTCTTGAATGTAATTCTGTAAATGATTCTCCATTTGAAACGGGAATATTTACAAAATCTTCCATCCACGGATTTAACTCTTCTGGCGGAATCTCATCCCAGGGTTTTAATTCCCAGTCGCCAAAATTCATTTCTTTTAAGCGGTCATCTTCCTGATAAGAAATGGCGTTTGTATTTTTTTGAATATGTTTTGCCAGAATAGAACAACGTTTTAACGGGCTTGAAAAAATTACCGTTTGAGACGGCAATTCAGATATAATTCTGTTAAAGATTTCGTCAAAAGGCGCAGCAATATCTACATCCGATTGTCCGTAGCAAATTCCTTTTTCGCAGATCGTTTCGGTATGGCGAACTAGATAAATTTCCATATAAAAAGAATACTTAAATAATATACAACTTCACAAACCTGCTGCGTGGCGCCAAGACAATCACCCGTGTAGCCGTCAATCCATTTTTGAAAATAACGAGCCAGAAAATAGCGGGTAATAAAAATTGGAATTAAAGCCAAAAGAGTTTTATAATTGAAATAGGAGAGTGCCAATAACGGAATTAATCCGAAGAAAAATGAACCCAAAACTTCTCTCCAGCTGTGGTTTTTTGCTATTGGTTTACTTTTACTCGAAGCATCATCGCGAGAATATTCATGTGTAAAAATAATACTAATTGCAGCTAAACGACTTAAAGAATGTGCAGAAATAAATAAAAGAAAAACCAGAAAAATGCTGTGAGTAAAAAGTGAAATGGATTCTGAAAGCAGTTTAAATTTCACCAGAAAAAGCAAAACCAAACCAATTGCTCCATAAGCACCAATGGCGCTGTCTTTCATAATTGTAAGGATTTTTTCTTTAGTCCATCCTCCGCCAAATCCGTCGCAGACATCAGCAAATCCGTCTTCGTGAAAAGCACCGGTAGTTAAAACCGAAATAATAATTGAAAAAATCACTGCTGTTTCTGTTGAAAGAAATAACGAAAAAAGATAAAAAGCCAGAAATGAAATTGATCCGACAATCCAGCCAATAAAAGGAAAATATCGTGTGGCTTTATTTAAATAATCAGGATTATGATCGATGTTTTTTGGACATGGAATTCTGGTGTAGAACATTAAACAAGTAAAAAAAATATGTAGTTCTTTTTTCATTTAGATTATGATTGTTTGGCTAAAGCCTTTTTGACAGGCACTTATTTTGTTCCAACATCTAAAGATGTTGGCAATTGATTTTATTTATTGCCAATACTCTTTTTGACGGTAGAATATTCAAAAAATAAAAACTAATGTATAAAATTAATTGCCTCCAGATTTATCTGGAGGTAAAAAAGAATTAGCATTTTCTGGGCTTTAGCCAAATTTCTAAGGATGCTTAAAACCAAATTTCGTTATAAATTCATCATATTCTTCTTGAAATGTTTTCTTTTTATGATGATCCTCTTGATTTTTAATATAATTTCTAACCTTGTCAACTATAGATTCTGATACTGATACTGCAAAATATTCATCCTGCCATTCAAACTTTTCTTTAGTTAATTGATTTTTATTAATCCAATATGAAGATTCACCTTTTAATAATTGTATTGTTTTCTGAATGGTTTGATTATTTCCCAACGAAATTAAACAATGACAATGATCAGAATAACAACTAATATATTCAAGATATATTTCTTTTTTTAATGCATTTTCCTTTATATGATGCCAAACTTTTTGGCGAAGATCAGTCGAATTTAAAAATGGGAATCTATTTTTTGTACTCCAAACACAATGAATATAAACTTTAGTAAAAGGCATGTATATTTTTTAAAATAATTTCAACTTATTAATTCAAAGGTATAAACTCTGAATTAAAAATGGAGAGTTATTTCTTACTTATTCCCACGCTTTCAAAACTAGCCATTTCATTCAAAAAAGCTTCTGCCGATTTTAAAATAGGAAAAGCAACTGCACAGCCGGTTCCTTCTCCCAGGCGCAGATCTAAATTTAAAATGGGCTTTGCATCAAGATATTCCAGCAGTTTTAAATGTGCTTTTTCGGCAGAACAATGACAAAAAATGGCATTTTGTTTTATGTTGGGATTTATTTTAAAAGCAATTAAAAAAGCCACACTGCAAATAAAACCATCAACAAGAATCAGCATTTTGTTTTCAAAAGCTGTCAACATGCCGCCTGCCATCTGCATAATTTCAAAACCTCCAAAATAAGCAAGATGCTGTTTTAATTCGGTTTGACCGGAATAATTTTCCAATGCTTTTTTTAGAATATTTTGTTTGTCGAGCAGTTTTTGGTCATTAATTCCCGTTCCTTTTCCAACGCATTCTTCTATAGGCAAACCCGTTAAAAGACTCATTAAAACAGAAGCTGTAGAAGTATTTCCAATTCCCATTTCACCAAAACCAATACAGTTAGAACCCGTTTTGGCAATATTTTCTACAATAGATTTTCCTTTTTCAAAACACAATTGAAGTTCAGTTTCGCTCATTGCCGAAGCGTAAAGAAAAGATTGTGTGCCTTTGGCTATTTTGGCATTAATTAATTTAGCATTTGTTGGGAAATCATAATTTACGCCCGAATCTACAATCGATAATTCGATATTATTCTGCTTGCAGAAAACATTTATTGCAGCACCGCCATTTAGAAAATTATTCACCATTTGGCGCGTTACATCTTGCGGATAATCACTTACGCCGTGATTGGCAATTCCGTGATCAGCTGCAAAAACAACAACATTAGGGTTTATAATTTTCGGATTTAAAGTTTCAAAAACGGATGCCATTTGAAAAGCCAAAGTTTCTAATGTCCCCAGTGAACCAAGAGGTTTTGTTTTTGAATCTATTTTTTCTTGTAAAAGTGCAGCGAAATCAGTTTTAGGATCTGCTTTGGTTTCTTTTTTTAAATCGAAATCAGAAATATTGATTTGATGAATTTCATTGATTTCCTTACAATCTGCAGTTTCAGATTTTTGTTTCCAGTGTAATTGCTGTAACATGGGCTGATTGCCGTAATTTGTGGCAGGTTTTCCAATGCAGAAATAACCAAGCGGTTCTATATTTTCGGGTAAATCAAGAATTTTTTTGAATTGGAAATAATTTAAAATTGAAACCCAGCCCATTCCGTAACCTTGTTCTGTTAGTGAAAGCCAAATATTCTGGGCTGCACAAACCGAACTGAACTTCACAGCCTCATTACTGCCAATGGTTCCAATCGTAAACTGATTTAAAACTGAGCGATCGTAAGCAATTATAAGTCCAATTGGCGCTTCTTCTATTGCTTCCAGCTTTAGCGATTTGTAAAGTTCTTTCTGTTCCGGATTGTCAGTAAGTTCTTCCGCTTTTTTATTATAATCTAAAAACAGGTTTTTAATCGCACTTTTAACAGCATCCGATTTAATGATATAATAACGTGTCGCATCGGTCAGTCCAACAGATGGCGCCCAATGTCCGGCCTGTAAAGCTTTTTGAATGACTTCATCAGGAACCTCATCGGTAGTAAAATGTCGGGTATCGCGGCGTGATTTTAATATATCGTCTAAATGGCTCATAATTTTTCAATTTCAAAAATCAATATCAATGACAAAATTCAATTTCAAACTTCAATATCAATTTACTCTTTATGTAAAGATACTCCACGATATTGGAATTTGGAATTTAAAAGTTTAGAATTTGTTTTGTTGGTTCTTGAAATTGAAATTGATTTTTGCGATGGTTAACCTTTTATCTTAACTGGAATTCCGGAAACCATTAAAACTACTTCATCAGCTTTTGAAGCCAGAAACTGATTCATCCAGCCTTGCAGTTCTGTAAATTTTCTGCCAATTTCGGTAGCAGCGTGAACGCCCATTCCAATTTCGTTGGTCACAATAATCAAAGTTGCATTTTCTTGATTTGCTATTGATAGAAACTCTTTTTTTGCTTCTTCTAAACTTGATTCAACATTATTTTTATTGTCTACGAAGAAATTGGTAAGCCAAAGCGTTACACAGTCGATTAAAGTGACTTTATCTGAAAAATCAATTTCGCTTATATATTTTTCCTTTTCAATATTTGTCCAGCGTTCGTCTCTTTCCTGTTGATGACGATCGATTCGGTTTTGAAAATCTGAATCCCATTTTCTGGCCGTTGCCACATACATAGGAGAATCAGAAAGCTGTAATGCCAGATTTTGTGCATAAGTGCTTTTTCCTGATCGTTCGCCGCCGGTAATTAGGTAAATCATTTATAATGGTTAATTATTGATTGTTAATTATTAATTTATTGAAGAGGTTTCTTTTATTGATGAATTTTTAGAAGTTTTAAGAATACTCGTTATTAGTTTTAGAATTGAAATCGCATCATTGTTGATGTTTTCAAATTCTTTTTCATTCAAGTAATCGGTTGCTTTTAATAATTCTAACCAATAAACAGTTTCGTTAGCTTCCTTTTGAGCAATTGAAAATTTATGAATAAAGTCGCTTTTACTTTCTGCATGCTCAGCTTCTCTAATCATTGCACCAACGCTTGTTCCTGATCTTAAAAGTTGTTTAGAAAGTATAAATTCTTTTTTATCATTATTTAGATATTGATATAATCTGATAATTCTGACTGCAAAATCAAAACTTTTATTTTTAACAACATTGTTTTTCATAATTAACCACTAACAATTTATAATTAACAATCAATAAGGGCAATGTCTGCAATTGTTTCCACAGCAAGTACCGCGTTTTAGGTGATACCAGGTTTTAAAAACCATGTTGCCGTTTTCAATGTAATAGTCAATTCCCTCAATTAGTTTAGTTGTTTGGGGTAAAGATATGGCTTTATTTTTAAGGGCATTTTTAGGAGTAATAGTCTCGATATAAGCATCGATTTTGTCTTCACAGGCTTCTTTAAAACAAACAGGACATAAACAGTCCGCTCCCTCAGAAAGATTGAAAATAGGAGGATAGTCATTACACCAGCATTTACTTTCAACCGAAATATCTCCACAGCTGAATTCTGATTCGCAGCTTGAGCAAATTTTAATTTTTGTGGTATTCATAAATGTAAAGATACAATTTGTTGTTTTTGTAAGAATAAAGGTAAGTAAAAAAAATATAAAATGCTTTACCTTTGTTCCTTTCGAAAACGTAAAATATGAGACATTTATTCCCTAAATTGATTTTTATTTCTTCTTTTTTTATCCTCTTCGGATGTAAGAAGAACGAAACGAGCGAAGTAGCAAAAACTGATGCTGCAAAAAACAGTATCGAATATGCATCTGGACTTTCGATCGTAAAATATGACGATTATTCAGTAGTTACGGTTTCAAATCCCTGGCCTAATGCGAATAAGGATTTCAAATATGTTTTAAAAGAAAAAGAAGCAAAAGTTCCGGATAGTTTACAGGCTTATACTTCAATTCAGATTCCGTTAGAATCTGTTGTAGTAACTTCAACCACTAATATTCCTTTTTTAGAAATGCTGGAAGTAGAAAACAAGCTTGTTGGTTTTCCGCATACCGATTATATTTCGTCTGAAAAAACCAGAGCTTTAATTGATAAAGGTTCTGTGAAAAACGTTGGACAGAATGAAAAATTAAATATCGAACAGTTAATAGAATTATCACCAGATTTAATTGTGACTTTTGGTGTTGATAATAACAACCCAATGCTGGATAATTTAAAGAAAAGCGGATTGAATATTTTAATTCAGGGCGACTGGATGGAACAGTCACCGCTTGGAAAAGCAGAGTGGATAAAACTTTATGGAGCTTTGTTTGGTAAAGAAGAAAAAGCAAAAGAATTGTTTGATAAAATTGTTCAAAGTTACGAGCAGGCAAAAAAACTGGCGGCAGAAAAAGAAGTAAACTCTACCGTTTTATACGGATCTATGTATGAAGATGTTTGGTACGTTGCCAAAGGAAACAGCTGGGTTGCTGAGTTTATGAAAGATGCTCATGCCAATTATTTATGGGCAGATTTAAAAGGAACAGGAAGTGAAGGTTTATCTTTTGAAAAAGTTCTGGATAAAGCAAAAACGGCGAGTGTATGGATTGCTTCAGGTTCGTTTAAAAGTCTGGATGAACTGCAAAAGGCAAATCCGCATTATGGAGAATTTGATGCTTTTAAAAATAAAAATGTATATAGTTTTGAAGGAAAACTGGGAGCGACAGGAGGAACGGTTTATTATGAACTGGCACCAAGCCGTCCGGATTTAGTTTTAAAAGATTATATCAAAATTTTTCACCCTGATTTACTGCCAAGCTACGAATTTACTTTTGCATCAAAACTGAATTAAATTGGCTGACAAAAAACGAAATACTATTTTATTTGTCATCTTGACGTTAGGTCTTTTGCTGATGTTTTTTGCGAGCATTAGTTTAGGCTCCGTTACGATTCCGTTAAAAGATGTTTTTTCAAGTTTAACCGGGGGACACGCAGCAAAATCGACCTGGGAATATATCATTATAAATTATCGCCTGCCAAAAGCGATTACTGCAGTTTTGGTTGGAACCGGGCTGTCAATCAGCGGACTTTTAATGCAGACGCTTTTTAGAAATCCGCTTGCAGGTCCTTATGTTTTAGGATTGAGTTCCGGGGCAAGTTTAGGTGTTGCTTTTGTCATTTTAGGGGCTGGGTTTCTGCCTTCGTTTTTAAGTGTAATTGCTTTATCGTCATACGGAATTGTAATTGCATCGACATTTGGAAGCACGTTGGTTTTGTTATTGGTTTTAATAGTTTCTCAAAGACTGCGAGACACAATGGCAATTTTAATTGTGGGATTAATGTTTGGAAGTTTTACAACTGCAATTGTAAGTGTTCTAACGTATTTTAGTACGGCAGAACAATTGCAGAAGTTTACATTTTGGTCAATGGGAAGCTTGGGAAATCTTTCCTGGTCAACAATTGGAATCTTGACTTTTTGTGTTGGAATTGGTCTGCTTTTAAGTGCTAAAAGCATCAAGCCTTTAAATGCTTTGCTTTTAGGAGAAAACTATGCAAAAAGCATGGGATTAAATTTTAATCAGGCGAGATTGATTATAATATTTGCAACCAGTATTTTATCTGGAGCGATTACGGCTTTTGCAGGACCAATTGCTTTTATTGGTTTAGCAGTGCCGCATATTGCAAAACTGACTTTTCAAACGAGTAATCATACTATTTTGTTTTGGAGTACTTTATTTTTTGGATCAATTATAATGTTGTTTTGTGATATTGTTTCGCAAATGCCGGGATTTGATGTTACGCTTCCAATAAATGCCATAACGTCTATAATTGGTGCGCCGGTTGTAATTTGGCTTCTAGTACGGAAAATAAATTTTCAGTAAAAACTTACAAAATATTTATGTCTTTATTTTTTTAAACACATAGAAACATAGTTTTTATTTCAATTAAAGAATTAATGATTACTCAAAAATATTTAGATGAATTAACTTATGAAGTTTTAGGTGCTTCAATAGAAGTCCATAAAATAATTGGTAAAGGATTACTGGAAAATGTTTATCATCAATGTCTGAAAGAAGAACTCTCACAAAGAAAATTAAATTTTTTCACAGAGCTGAGAGTTCCAATAATATATAAGGATAAGGAATTAGTTACAGATTTTCGATGTGATTTGTTTGTTGAAAATTGTTTAGTAGTAGAATTAAAAACAGTTTCCGAAATAAATTCGATTCACCAAGCTCAACTGTTGACCTACATGAAACTTTTAAAAGCACCAAAAGGGATTATAATTAATTTTAATTGTTTTAATATTTTTAAAGAAGGCCAAAAAACACTTGTAAATGAATATTTCAGATTGCTGCCAAAACTTTAATCTCGGCTATGTTTGATTTACAAGTAAATCTTAGATTCCTTCTAATAAGACAAAGAAACCTATGTTTCTATGTGTTTAAATAAAAAATGCAATGAGGAATATTCTATCAGCTTCAAACTTAACTATTGGATATAAATCCAAGAAAGCAACTGTGATTATTGCTGAGAATTTGAATTTAAATTTAAAGTCAGGAAAACTAATCTCTTTAATTGGTGCAAATGGAATTGGGAAATCGACTTTACTGCGCACGATTACCGGAATTCAGCATCCGTTATCTGGAAATGTTTATTTGAATGATACAGCTGTTTCTGCTTATAAACCTTTGGATTTAGCGCAGAATTTAAGTTTGGTTTTAACTGAAAAACTGCCGCCGAGTAATCTTTCGGTTTTCGAATTAGTGGCGCTTGGCAGACAGCCTTATACCAATTGGGTTGGAACTTTGACCCAAACTGATATCGAAAAAGTTCAGGAAGCGATGGAGTTGACTCAAATAGAACATCTTTCTCATAAAAAACATTACGAAATAAGCGACGGACAATTGCAAAAGGTTTTAATCGCACGTGCTTTGGCACAAAATACACCGCTCATTATTCTGGACGAACCAACAACACATTTAGATTTACTGCACAAAGTTTCATTATTTAAATTGCTGAAGAAACTAACTCAGGAAACTCAAAAATGTATTTTATTTTCTACACACGATATTGATCTGGCAATTCAATTAAGCGATGAAATGATTGTCATGACTCCTGAAAATGTTGTACAGGACGAACCTTGTAATTTGATTTCAAACGGAAGTTTTGCAGCTTTGTTCAAAGATGAACATATAATTTTTGATGCCGAAAAAGGAAAGTTTATTGTGACTTAAATATTGTTTTCAAAACGGAGTCTGTAAACATGAAGTAAATTTTCTAATTCTTCAAATGTTATTGTCATCTCATTTATACTAATCATCTCATTATTAAATGCGAGATAATCTGTAGAGCTTCTTGCACCTGATTTTGTAAAAACACGGTCATTATATATTTCGTTCCAGGGAATTAATTTTCCGTCTTTTAATCTAATCCCTTTTTCATTAAGAGTTATCTGAGGACCATTATGTCTAAGATTTTTAATTCGATCTGCTATAATACAGATTCCTAATATTACAAAAAGTAATCCAAACCAATTTTTGTTTAAAATTAAATATAAACCTATGCCGGTAAAACCTATGGCGATTACTAAATTCAGTATTAAGGTAGATTTCGAATAAAAAATTAAGGTTTCTTTAGGGATCGAAATATCATCCTTAAAAATATCTTTTTCTAGGAATTTAGTCTCTAATCGTTTTAATTTTTGTATTTGATCATAATTTTTGAATACGCTTTTCTCAAACAAACTTCCTTTTTTCCAAATCAATTTTTGTTCAAAAGCTTTTCTTTGTAATGTGTGAACATTTCTAACATTTTCAAACGCCCATATTTTCCATTTATTGATATTATAACTCCATATTAACCATCCGGATAAAGGGCCGAGAATAAATCCTAAAGCAATAATCCAAGCGTCAAAAAACTTTAAATAAAATAGAAGAAAGCCTCCTATTATAAAGCTAAATGCAGCGATTATTGGAATGTATTTTAATTTTCGCCTTCCACTGCTTAATGCTTTTTCAACAGTTACTGTTTCTTTCATGTCAATTTAATCTTAGTAAAAAACTAACCTGCTTTTATTTTTTCAATCCAATCTGTCTTTTAGCTTCACCAACTACAAAAGCAACTGAATTTGCAATATTAAAAGAACGAATCAGCGGTGACATTGGGATTGTTAAATGATTTTCAAATCGAGCCATAAATGCTGCACTCAAACCAACGCTTTCTTTTCCAAAAACCAGCCAGTCGCCGTCCTGAAATTCATTTTCTAAATATGATTTTTCAGAATGTGAACTCATCAAAAATACTCTGGAGTGATCTGGAATTTGCTGGATCCATTCTTCAACATTCTGATATTCGGTTACATCAAGATGCACCCAATAATCCAAACCCGAACGTTTAAGGTTTTTATCATTAATTACAAATCCAAAAGGATGAATTAAATGAAGCCGGCTTTCTGTACCCACGCACAATCTTCCAATATTTCCGGTATTGTTTGGTATTTCTGGTTCTACAAGAACTACGTTTAGCATTATGTTTATTTGTTAATTCGTTTAATCGTTTATTTGGAAATCGTTTACTTCTAAAACTTCTCCTGCTTTTAAGTTTTGCAAATATACGTTTCCTATTCGAACACGAACGAGACGTAAAGTAGGAAAACCAACTGCTGCAGTCATTTTTCGAACCTGACGGAACTTTCCTTCGTTTACAGTAATAGAAGCCCAGGAAGTAGGGCCGTGACGCTCGTCTCTGATTTTTTTGGCTCTTGGTCCAAAATCAGGAATTTCGGTTACAATAAAAGCAGTGCAGGGTTTTGTTTTGTACTTACCGCCTTCAAAACCAATTTCTACTCCTTTTTGCAGTTTTTCAATGGCTTCAGGCGTAATTATACCGTCGACCTGAACGTAATATTCTTTGTCTACTTTTTTGCTTCTTATCTGTTCGCTTACTTTTCCATCAGTTGTTAATAACAATAGGCCTTCAGAATCTTCATCTAATCTTCCAATTGCCATTGTTCCTTCGGGAAAATCGTGCAGTTCGCCCAAAAGCTTTTTCTTTCTCTTCAATTCATAAATAAATTGACTTAAATAGCCGTAAGGTTTAAAAAGAATGAAGTGTCGATGCATGTTTAATTTTTTGCAAAGATAGTGTTGTTCTGCAAGTATTAAAGTAAATCAGGTAATCGATTATTCATTTTTTGTCTTCATTTTTTTCAGCCATTGAGATACAAACCAGATTGCTGTAATTGCAAATATAACCAGCAGTATGGTATAATAACTTTCGAAAAAATCATGAAAATAGCTTCCAATAAAAATATAGGCAGAAGCCATACACAATTTTATTAAAATAAATTCGGCATTAGACCAGCTGGTTTTGATTTTAAAAAAGTTCATTGGTTTTAGGGTTTAAAGGTTTGATAAAGAGAAGGGTTATAAGATTTTAATTAAAGTTATGAAATTGCTTTATAAACTAAAAGCAATGTTAAACCATTTCCTTTTAAAATTTAGAATTCGTAATATTAATATAGAAACTCAAAATAATAAGGATATGGAAACTAATAATTTAGGCTCTAAAAAGATAAATGGAGCGCAAAAAGATATAGATGAAACGAAAGGAAAAAATATTTCACATGACGGAAAAGCTGATGATGCCAATTTAAAAAAAGAGGTAGTAACAGATACTGAAGGAAATAAAGAAGTTGTGGAAAGAGCCCGAAATGAAAATGAAGATATTAAAAAAGTCAAAGATGATGTAAATCCGAATAACCCAAACGCAAACCGAGGTGTTTCATCTGATGAAGAAGCCGAAAAAACGGTAGAGAATAAAGACCGTAATTCTGACATTACACCAAATCGTTATCCAAACTCGCATCCGGATAATCATAAAGATCGGGGAAATATGAAATTAGATGAAGATAATTAAATAAGAAAAAATGAGCAGATTTATGTGATTTTAATGTGAAATAACATTTGATTGTGATAAAGTCTTAATCTTGTTTTAAACTCGGTTTTTCTCATGGTAAGCGCACGATATCTTCGTAAATTTAGAGTACAAATTTTTAAATATATAAAAAATGGCACTTTTAGAAAATAAAGTAGCTTTTGTATCTGGAGGCGGTTCAGGAATTGGACGCGCAGTAGCAGAAGCCTACGCTCGAGAAGGAGCAAAAGTTGTAGTTTCGGATATTAATGTTGAACACGGTGAAGAAACCGTAAAAGTTATAAAAGCCAGCGGCGGAGAAGCTTTTTTTGTAAAAGGAGATTCGTCGAGTGCAAGTGATAATAAACACATGGTTGAGGTGGCTGTTTCAAAATACGGCCGATTGGACATTGCCTGCAACAATGCCGGAATGGGCGGACCTGCAAAACCAACCGGAGAATACGAACCGGAAGCCTGGGATCGTGTAATTGCACTTAATTTAAGCGGTGTGTTTTATGCTTGTCGTTATCAGCTTGAGCAAATGGAAAAAAATGGCGGAGGTAGCATTGTTAACATAGCTTCTATTCACGGTCAGGTCGCGGCACCATTAAGTCCGGCTTATACGGCTTCGAAACATGGAGTAGTAGGTTTAACTAAAAATATTGCGGCAGAATATGCTCAGAAAAATATTCGATGCAACGCTGTTGGTCCGGGTTATATAGAAACGGCACTTCTAAAAGATAATTTGAATAATGATGCCATGAATGCCGTTGCAGCAAAAGCACCTATGAACCGTTTAGGAACTGCAGAAGAAATTGCCGAACTGGTAACTTTTTTAAGTTCTGAAAAATCGTCTTTCACAACAGGAAGCTATATTATTGCCGACGGTGGTTATACCGCAGTTTAATTCTTTTTGTGCTAAATAGTTTACGAAAAGCTGTCTCTTTTGAGGCAGCTTTTTTTGTTTTAGAAAATAATTTTTACACTTATAAAAAGTATTTTCTTGTTAAAATTAAATATTGTATGTAAAAAACTACTATAGCAGAAAAACTCCAGAAAACGCGTTATACTTAAGAATAATGAAATTTTAAAGCTAAAAAACTAATTTTTTCTGACAGATGTTTATAAATTACGTTACGATAACTTTATGTTTTTACAATATTCTCTTAACTTTAAACTAGATAAATTTGAATTCTAAAAACTCTATTATAAAAACGTATGAAAAACAATTACTCTTTTCGTCATTTGATGACATTTTTAGGTTTTTTTTATTGCTTTACGCTAAGTGCACAAACAATGCCGGCGGCACAGACTTTACCTGTTGAACAAAATTTTGAATCATGGCTGGCTGCAGATGCACAGTTTCCAGCTGGGTTTCAGGGTTGGACTCTTGGCGGTAATGACTCTGGAGTAACTCAATATCTAACTTCTCCAACTTTTACAGATTATAACACTATACTTACTGGTAAAGGTGCAAATACTAATTCAGGAGGATTTTATAATTATGTTGGTAAACTAGGATTTTTAAACACGGGGAGTGTTAATCTTAATATTGGTTTTGCTTTTTCAAGTGTTGGAACAACAAATGTTCAGGTTCAGTATGATGTTATGACTATTAGAAATCCTTCTGATGCGTCAAACACAAGAGTAAATGAAGTGATTTTGCAATATAGAGTTGGAACAACTGGAGATTTTATTTCGCTTTTAGGAACTGCATATCGAAATAATTCTATAACTCAAACAGGAACAAATGTCTATCTTCCACAAAATTCCCAACTAAGAAAAATCACTTTACCTGCAGAATGTGATAATCAGCCTGTAGTTCAAATCCGTTGGGCTTCAAGACAAGTTTCAGGGGGTGGAGGACGTCCATCTTTTGCAATTGATAATTTAGATATTCGAAAAGATACTTTTGCTCCAGCTAATGTTTCTGGTTACCCAAAAACAGCTAATGTTTTAGGAGAAAGTTTCGACTTTATTAATAAAATTGATGAGGTTGGAAAAACGTATTATGTTCTACTTCCAGGAGGCAGCGCAGAACCAACAGTTGCACAAATAAAAGCAGGTCAGGATTCAAATGGAACAGCAGCTTTACAAGCAGGAATTTTTGATATAACAAATCCTGCTCTGGAATATATAAAAAGTTTTACAGGATTACCGTTAAGTACAGCATATTCTATTTTTTCTATTTCAGAAGATATCCCTGGAAATATTCAGGCATCAGTTAATAAGATAGATGTAACAACACTAAGTGTGATGCCTCCTGCTATATCTACATCAGTTAGTGTATTGAATTTAGGTGGTACTGAACCAAATTTTGATGCTTTAACAAAAAGCTACCAAATAGGAGCTTCTGATCTTACTGCAAATGTAGTGCTTACTGCATCAGGAAGTTTTACTATTTCTAAAGATAATGTAACATTCACATCATCTTTAACTTTTGTTCCTGCTGATTTTGATTCTAATGCAACTCCCACTATTTATGTAAAATTTACTCCAGCTTCGGTTGGAAGTTTTACTGGTTCAATTACTCATGAAACAACAGGAGCAGTTACTAAAACAGTTTCAGTAACAGGAATAGGTATTAATCCTTATGTACAAGGATTTAATGATGCTAATGTTTTAACTAACAGCGGCTGGACACAATATAATGTTTCAGGACCAACAAACAAATGGGTATATACTAATACCGCCAGAAACGTAAATTCTGGAACTGGTGCGGTTTTAATGAATGGATACTCTGACAGCGGAGCAAGTCAAGACTGGTTGATTTCGCCAAAATTGCGTTTAAATACTTTTGGAGACTTTCCATTATTGTCTTTTTACTCTCGTAAGTTTTATGCAGGACCTGGTCTAAAATTAAAAGTTTCTACTGATTATGATGGTGTAAGTAACCCAAATACAGCAACATGGACAGATATTGATGGTAAATTTCCAACTAGCACAGGTAATTATGTACAATCGCAATATATTAAGTTAAATGCTTATAAAACAGATCATACTTATTTAGCATGGGTTTACGAAACTACTGCGGGTGGTACTAATAATGCTTCTGAATGGTCATTTGATGATTATGCTGTAACTGATGAAGCAGGTTATGTAGATTCAAATCCTGTTTTAGATTTTGGAGTTGTTGATCAGAATACCGTTTCTGCTTCACAGTCTTTCAATTTTAAAGCAGAAGGATATGGAGACATTACGATTACAGCTCCGGCTTCGTACCAAATATCTGCAGATAATATTTCATTTGGAACAACTGTAGTGGTTTCTGCTGCAGATGCTTTTGCAGGAAAAATACTTTATGCGAAATTTGCTCCAACAACAAAAGAATTAAAAATTTCTGGTACTTTAACAGTTACAGGAACTTCATTAAACAAACAAATTGGTTCTTTAACAGGTTCTTCTCTTCCAAAATCAGATACTTTTGATGTAGTTACATACAACATGGAGTTCTTTGGTGCGCCAACCTCTGCTTATGGTCCAGCTGATAAAGCTTTACAAATGCAAAATGCAGTTAAAGTAATAAACAAATTAGATGCTGATGTATATGTAGTTCAGGAAATTTCGAGCGATGCGGCTATTGATGATTTAATTACACAAATGAATGTAAATGGTAAATCATTTAATAAAGTAGTTTCTACATCTTGGTCATATTCATGGGAGACTAACCCTTCAGATCCTAACTATCCGCCTCAGAAATTAGTTGTAATTTATGATACAAAAACAACTACTCTTAAGAATACTCGTGTAATGTTTAAAGAATTCTACGATGAATTACGTGCAGGGACTAAATCGTTAACGAATTATCCGGGAACTAACAGTAATTTCTTTTCTTCGGGACGGCTGCCATATATGGTAACTTTAGAAACGAACCTTAACGGAGTGAAAAATGAAATCAAATTTGTAGACCTTCACGCGCGCGCTAACAGCGGAACAGATATCTCTAGATACAATATGCGTAAATATGATGTTGAGGTTCTTAAAGACAGTTTAGATACTCATTATGGAGATTCTAACATCATTCTTTTAGGAGATTATAATGACGATGTAAAAGCTTCAGTTATTGCTGGACAACCATCTTCTTATCAATCTTTTGTTACAGATACCAACAATTATAAAGCACTTACTTTAGAAATCAGCCAGGCAGGTGCTTACAGCTTTTTAAGTTCAGGAGGATTTTTAGATCATATTACAATTTCTAACGAGTTGTTCGATCAATACATTAATGAGTCAATTGCAGTTTACGATCCTCGTAATGATATTGCAAATTATACAACGACAACTTCAGATCACGGACCGGTAATTGCCCGTTTCAACCTGAAACAAGATGTACTTTCGACACCAGATTTTGGAACTAAAAACGGATTTTACGTAAAAGCATATCCAAACCCTACATCAGACGTAATTAATTTTACAGTTAAAACAAACGAAAGTAAAAATCTTAAATTAAGACTTTACGATTTAAACGGACGTGCTTTAGGAAACCCAATTGATATTCAAAGCAGCGAAGAAGTAAATACAACTGTAATGTCTTTACGTAATTTAAATGCAGGACTTTACATTTACACTTTATCAGAAAACAATAAAGTAGTATACAAAAACAAAATCTTAAAGAATTAATTAAGATTATATTAATTAAAAAAAGGCAGTTCAATTCGAACTGCCTTTTTTGTTTTTTTATTATTTTTTGTCAAGCAAATGTTTCGCACGATTTAAGTCTGTTTTGTCAGAAACAAACAAGAAATAGTCCAATTGCCATTGTTGTGTTTTTTGAGCCTGTTTGCTGGTTGTTTCATCCCAAGGCGGATAAACTCTCGTTGCCCTTATTCCTTCTTTAGTTTCTGAGGTAAAAACACCTTTTTTCAGTAAAATTTCTTTTGGAAAAATAAACTGTCCCAATAAATCCTCTTTTTGAACACTTACAATAACAAAATCGATTTCATCTTTATAATCAAAAGGTTCAATTATGCCGTTTATATTGCGTTTCCATAAAGTTACAAACTGACCCGTTTTTGTGGGCGTAATTTTGGCCGATCTAAATTTAATCTGGCTTTCGCCGATTTTAAAATCAAACGCATCATATTCCTGACTTTCCTTTTCGGGTTGAGGTTCAGAACATTCAAAACCGCAGATGTCATAAACTAATTCTTTGGCAGTAAGTAAATTTTTAGGAAGACTTAAGTTTTTCCAATTGTTTTTAAAAGTCATTTTAAGTGAAGTATTTTTCGAAATTACGAAAAAATAACCTCATTAAAAGTTAACATTCAAACCAAAATTTAATCCCCATTGAAACTGATTGAAAGACTGGCTGTTTAAAGGATTTGCATAATAATTTACAGCCGGCTCTACAAAGACATTTGTTTTCTTGTAAACGCGATACTGAATCGTACTGCTTAATGTAGAACCATACACGTAATCATTTGCGTTTATATTTTCGCCAATAGAAGTACCGTCTAAAGCCACATTATTCGAAATTAATTTACCAACAAAAGCCCCGGTATTTAAATTGATGCTAGTTTTCTTTCTGTTAAAAATCGAATACGAAACCTCCAAAGGCATTTCCAGATATCGTAAATTCTGGTCTAAATTACCAGTTTGAATATTACTGCTGTTTATGGCTTCTTTTGCATTATTTGAAACCAGTACATAATTAGCATCACTGGTAAATTGTGTTGGACCTGCACTTTGAGCAAAATAATCAACCGGTGTAAAAAGAGCACTGTTTTTGGCATTGTAATACGAAACATTGGCAACACTCTGCCCAAGCTCATTAATCTTAAATCCAGAAGCAACGGCCCATTTTTTATTGATTTTATACTGTGTTTTTACACCGTATGAATTACTTTGTTTAGAATCGTTTACGTTTCCTAAAGTTTTGTTTTTGCTGTAGTTTTCAGAATTTGCAACTCCGGCAAAAACTTGTAAAGCCCATTTATCAGCTTTAGAAAGCAGTTTGTCTTCTTTTTTCTTTTTCTCTTCTTCTGGAGTTACAATTCCTTTTTCCAGATTTTGAAGTTCAGCCAGCTGTGCAGAATCTTTTTTAGTTAAAACATTCACGTTTGTAAAAGCAGTATTTCCTTTCGAATTGTCTTTTTGAAGACTTGCAATGCTTTTATCAGTTGATGTTTTTTGAATGTTTTGTTTTTCTTTATTAGAATTTACAGCATTTTGATTTCCATTTAAACCAGAATTTGAACCTGTAAACGCAATAGTATTGTTGTTTTTTGAATTTGGAATATTTTCAAAAATTGAATTAGAGATTTGATTTTTCTGACCTGCATTAAATTTATTCTGTTTTCCTGCATTAAATGTTTTCTCCGCAAGAACCTTATCTGCGTTTCTTTTTTCAATGTCTGATAACTGACTTTTTGATGCCGAATTTAAACGATCAGCCTGATTAGGACTAAATGTTTTTTCGGCTAAAGCCTGATTTGTTTTCCCGGTTTTATTACCAGAAAATTGGTTGGTAGAAGCCGGATTAAATGCATTCTCTTTAGCAGGAGCGTATGTTTTTTCGGCTAAAGCCTGATTTGTTTTTCCGGTTTTATTACCAGAAAATTGGTTTGTAGAAGCCGCATTAAATACATTTTCTTTAGCAGGAACATAGGTTTTTTCTGCAACAGTCTGGTTAGACTGACCATTTTTACTGCCCGAAAACTGATTTTTAGAATCCAGATTGAATTTGTTTTCTTTTACAGGTGTTAATGATTTTTCAGCTACAGTTGCATTATTATTTAAACTATTTTTTGTCCCGTTTGATTTTGGTGCAAATGAATTGGTATTCAATTTTTTTTCAGAATCGGAGTCAACTGTTTCTGTTTGCTGTGTTTTGTTTAATTGATTTTTGGATTGATTTATTGTTTCTTCTGATGATGAAATTTGATTGTTGTTTTTTGATTGATTATTGATGTCGTTTTCTATAGAACGTTCAGTATTTTTATTTGTCTTTTCGGTATTGTTTTCTTTCTGATCAAGTACAATGTTGTTGTTTTCTAAAGTGTTATTTTGAATTGGGTTTGTCTGTTTATCACTAGAAGAAAAATGTAAAACAGACGGAAGCATTAAGCCTAATAATAAGCATGCAGCAGCCGACCACCAAAGAATAACTCTCTTCTTCTTTTTAGGCTTGTCTAGTTTTTCTTCAATCTGACTCCATAATTCAGGAGGCGGAACACTCGAAAAGTTTTCCATTGATGAAAAAATATCTTCTATTTTGTGCTTCTTCATGCCGTCTTAAAATTTTTTATGCTCAATATTTTTTTTTGCAAAATGTGCTTTGCCCGATTTAAATTTGATTTTGATGTTCCTTCTGAGATTTTTAATAAATCGGCTATTTCTTTGTGCTTCATTTTTTCAAAAACATACAGGTTAAAAACCGTTCGGTACTGATCTGGTAAATCCCGTATATATTCCAGTAATTTTTCTTGTTCTATTGGGAGTACTTCGAGTTCTTCTTCTTCAACAAAATCTGTATCCGGATCAAAAACATCCAAAAAGAAGCTTTCTTTTTTCTTCTTGTTTAAAGTCTCGATGAGTTTGTTTATAAAGATCCGTTTGAGCCATCCTTCAAAACTTCCCTCAAATTTATATTGGCTTATTTTCTGAAAAACAATCACAAAGGCTTCCTGAAAAACATCCTTTGCATCATCTTCATTCTTCATATATTTAAGGCATATACCATATAAAACAGGAGAGAACAACTGATAAATTTTCAGTTGTCCCTCTCTGTCATTTTTCATGCACAGCTTAATATATTTTTCTAAATTGTCTTTCAAGAAAATGGTTGCTTTTGGTTTTGCAAAAATAGTTTTTATAAGGTTATAAAACTACCTTTTGTAGATAGTTCGAACAGGATCAGTATTATTGCTTACAATTGTTAGGTTTTGATTATCAAGGTTTTCTATGATATATGTTTTCCCTTCAAAAGTAATTAAGTCGTGCTCTGCCTGATCTAAAAAACCAAGGCCTTTTTCTATTTGATAATTGCTTACTCTAATTTCAACATTGTTTTTATACGTAATAACTTTTCCTTCCGGAGTAAAAATTACCTTTTTTGTAAACCCAATAGTTTTAGGCGTTACCGTGTAAGGATTAGCCCCGCTTCCAATTGATTTTTCCCATATCCAGGTATTTACAATAGAACCTGCACCTTCAGTTGTAGATTCTAATGAATATGCCGAAGAAAAAAGAGTGATAACAATTAAAAATATAAAATGCTTTTTCATACTGCTGTTATTTTAAGCTTGTAATTTTATCCTGAATCGCTTTTTTAAATGCTTTTACCTCAGTGCTTTGATCTGCTGTGTCGGTATTGTCGATAAAAACTTTAGTAACATCAATTCCTTTGCGTAATTCAAAGTAGATACCTTGTGAATCAGGAGCACCATAAGTTTTAGTCTGGCCTTTTAAAGCAGTAATTTCAGCAGGAATGCTTTTTGAGAATAAAGTATATTCGCTTCTTTTTGCTTTTTGAGAATATTTATATTGGCTGAATTCATATTTACCAGTTACTACATTCTGAAAATTCAAAATATTATAATCATTGATCTGGAAGAAAGAATTAGTAGTGCCAAAACTTCCAATTATAATATTATCAGCACTTTCGTTAGTTCTGTTAAAATAAATAGGTTTACTAGTTTTTGGGATCAGGATAAAATCTGATGGATAAGTTGGAGCCTGAGTGATGTTTTCGCCTGCTAGAGGTGCTTTTTCAAAAAAGTTAATAGTAATCTGGCAGCTGTTTTCTACCATTGAAGTTATTTTTATGGCATAACCGCTGGTAGGTTTTGCACCTGCAAAAATTCCAACCAATAAATTTTTACTAAAATCAATGTTAGGATCGCTTGCTACAGAACAAGTATTTTCATGTTTTGTAAAATAAGTATCCATTTTTTCTTGTGACTCCAGTACATAAGCAGTCGGGTTATTTGGAAGTGATTTTACACTATAATTACATAAAAGGGGAAAACCTGTAAAAGATACATCCACATCGTTTCCACAGCTTACATTATAATCGTCGTTATTAAGCGAGCATCCATTCAATCCAAAAGCTATAAATAAGCTCAACATTAATTTTTTCATGATAAAATTTTAATAGGTTATATCATGTAGATGAACGTCTTATAAAAAGGTTGCGTCAAAAAATATTTTTTTAAGGATTTCCGTAAATCTTATTTAGATTGTTTGTTTAATTTCGAACTCATACTAATTCGTGAAATTTTAATTTTAAAATCACGAACTACGTATTATTGCGTACTTTTACTTAATAAAAACTTAGTTATGTTTGATTTTCTTCCATATTTAACAGCTTTTGTAGTGGCTTTGTTCTTAGGGATTTACTTAGGAAAAATATTGTTTTCGGCTAAATTTCAGTCAGAGAAAGTTTCTCTGGAAGAAAGACTCAATGCAAATGCCAATCAGTTACAGCAGCAAAAAGAGCAGTTTGATATTGAAAGAAACAATTTTCAGAAACAGTTTCAATTATCCAATTCTGAAAAAGAAAGCATCAGAACAGAAAAAGACAGCCTGGCAATTCAGCTTTCTAAAAAAGAAGTCGATTTTGAAAACTTATGGGAACGCCACAAAGAGCAAAAAGCTGAAATAAACGAACTACAGGAAAAATTTACCAAAGAGTTTGAAAATCTTGCGAATAAAATCCTTGAAGAAAAATCGGCGAAATTTACAGAGCAGAACAGCGAAAACATGAAAAATATTCTGTTACCGCTTCAGGATAAAATTCACGTATTTGAACAAAAGGTAGATCAGACTCATAAAGAAAGTATTGATTATCATGCCGCACTCCGCCAGCAGATTATTGGTTTAAGCGAGATGAACGCACAAATGAGTAAAGAAACCCTAAACTTAACCAAAGCATTAAAAGGCGACAGTAAAATGCAGGGTAATTGGGGCGAATTAGTTTTAGAACGCGTTCTCGAAAAATCAGGTTTAGAAAAAGGCCGTGAATACGAAGTACAGCAGAGTTTTGTAAATGCAGAAGGAAATCGTGTTATGCCTGATGTGATTATCAATTTGCCAGATGGAAAGAAAATGATTGTTGACTCTAAGGTTTCTCTTGTTGCGTATGAAAGATGGGTAAACGAAGAATCTGATTTATTGAAAATCGATTTGCTGAAAGAGCACGTTTTGTCTATAAAACGTCACGTAGAACAACTCGGAAACAAAAATTATCATGATTTATATAGAATGGAAAGCCCAGATTTTGTTTTGCTTTTTATTCCAATAGAACCTGCATTTGCCATTGCCTTAAACGAAGATTCGACATTATATACAAAAGCTTTCGACCGAAATATTGTAATCGTAACCCCAAGTACATTATTAGCTACTTTAAGAACAATTGACAGTATGTGGGCTAACCAGAAACAACAGGAAAACGCTTTTGAAATTGCCAGACAAGCCGGAGCTTTATACGATAAATTTGAAGGTTTTGTAACTGATTTGGTTCGAATAGGAAACAAAATAAAAGATACAAAAACAGAGTACGAAAACGCCATGAACAAATTGGTCGACGGAAAAGGAAACCTTATTACAAGCGTAGAAAAATTGAAAAAAATGGGAGCAAAAGCCAAAAAATCACTTCCTGAAAATATTATCAACAGAGCTTTAAATTCTGATGAAACCGAATTATTGAATTAAAAAACATTTAAACACATAGAAACATAGATTTTTTTATGTGAAAGAATTAATAAAGAAACTAGTTTCTAATATATAGTACCGAAGCTTCGGGATTGTTAATGCAAGTGAAACGCCTTTAACGACATTGAAAACTATGTTTATATGTGTTTAAAATAATAATTATAGAAATTTCCAAAAACAAAACAAACATGACTGCAGATTACAAACCCGTTTCATCATCAAAAATTAGTATATCAGAATTAATGCTGCCTTCGCACACCAATTTCAGCGGTAAAATACACGGAGGATATATTCTGCAATTGCTGGATCAAATTGCATTTGCTTCTGCATCAAAATTCAGCGGCAATTATTGTGTAACGGCTTCTGTAGATACGGTAAACTTTTTAAAACCAATAGAAGTTGGAGAATTAGTAACTATGAAAGCTTCTGTAAACTATGTAGGAAGAAGTTCCATGATTGTGGGTATTCGTGTAGAAGCAGAAAACATCCAGACCGGAGTCATAAAACACTGTAATTCATCTTACTTTACAATGGTAGCCAAAGATAAAGATGGAAAAAGTGTTCAGGTTCCCGGACTTATTTTATCTAATCTCGAAGAAGTACGACGTTTTAGAAAAGCAATCAAACATATTGAAGTTAGAAAGGAAATCGAAGAACACGAAAAAATTACGACCGTAAACTCAATCGAGGACTTAGCGAGTTTAGATAAATACAATGTGCTCTTAGAAATCAGCTAAATTTTCCTATCTTTATTTAAATACATTTTAAAAAATAGAAAACATGGTAAAATTTGGATATACAATTTTGTACGTTGAAGACGTAGAAAAATCAATAGAGTTTTATGAAAACGTATTTGAATTTGAGAGGAAATTTATAAGTCCCGATAATGATTACGGAGAATTAAACACAGGAGAAACCACAATTTCGTTTGCATCAAAAAAATTAGGGGCTCAAAACTTAGAAGATGGTTTTCTGGAAAGCAGTTTAGAAGACAAACCCTTTGCAATTGAGTTGGCTTTTATAACAGACGATGTTGGGCATTTGGTACAAAAAGCAACTTCATTTGGAGCCGTTTTAGTATCAGAACCAAAGAAAAAACCTTGGGGACAAGTTGTAGCGTATGTAAGAGATACGGATGGGTTTTTATTGGAAATTTGTACGCCGGTACATTCTTAAAACATAGAAAATATACATTTTATACATTATTATTTTCTGCCGATATACATATTCCGTTAGGAATTTAATATCGGTAGAAAAAATTTAAAATTACAGTCCATATTTTGTCCCGTAGGGACATTTCTTTTCACATCTCACAATAAGCATTTCACAAACAAAAACATTCACAAATATTTAGCATTAGTTCGGGAACTTTGCATATAGAAATTTCGTAACTTTAAGTGTAATCAATGTGTTACAGGATTTTTTTCACGGAGTATTGCCGTTCTGTTTTTTTAAAGGCCAGTTTTTTCTCTTCTTAAAATTAAATAGAATGACATAATTGTTTAACTGCTGACGATTATGAAAAGAACTACATTACTTATTTTACTTTTTACCGCATTTTCATTACTTGCTCAGGATAAATTTAAAACAACTGCAGCAATTGTAAATTTTGAAGCTTCTGTTCCTTTTTTTGAAGAAGTAAAAGCGGTAAATAAGCTCGGAACTATTGTTCTTGAACCTTCAACCAGTACTTTAATCTGTACGGTTGTTATCAAAGATTTTCGTTTTAAAATGGATTTAATGCAGGAACATTTTAATGAAAATTATATTGAAAGCCATCGTTATCCTAAATCTGTTTTTAAAGGGAAAATCGAAAAATTTGACTTAAAAGATATTGACGGTCTTGAAAAAGAATACGATGTAAAAGGGAAACTTTATCTTCATGGAAAATCGAAAATAATCGAAATGAAAGCTTTAATTAAGCGAGTTCCTGAAGGAATACAAATTTCTTGCAATTATCCTATTTCAGTTTCAGACTTTAATATCGCCATACCAAGTGTTGTTGCCAATAAAATTTCGAAAACAGCCAATACTAATTTAATTGGTGTTGTACAAAACGGAGAAGAAAAAAAATATCTGACATTAAAATAAAACTTTAATGAATACAGCTTATTAATGCTTTTTCTAAATCTGTAAATTGAAATTCAAAACCTGTTCTTTGTATTTTTTCGGATGACACTCTTTGACCTTCTAAAACAGCTTTGCTCATTTCGCCTAAAACAATTCTCAAAACAAAAGGAGGAACTTTGGGAAGCCATATTGCATATCCGTATAATGAAGCTAATAATCTGGAAAATCTAGCATTAGTTGTATTATCAGTAACAGCAGCATTGTACGGGCCATGCATTTGGTCATCTGTAATCGCTTTGCAATAAATCTGGCATAAATCTTCAATATGAATCCATGGCAGATATTGCTTTCCGGTTCCTAATGCAGCGCCAAAACCAGACTTAAAACTCGGATTCAGTTTTTTTAAAAAACCTTCATCTTTACCTAAAACAATCCCGGTTCTGATTTTTACAGTTCGAATTCCTAATTTTTCAATTTTTTCAGACGCATTTTCCCATATCTGACAAGTGGTTCCTAAAAAATCATCTGCAGGCGGTGTTTCTTCTGTACAAACTTTATGACTTGTTACTGCGCCATAAATTCCAATTGCCGAAGCTGATATAAAACCATTCAGCTTTTTATTGTTTTTTTCTAAAACAGAAAAAATTAAATCGATAGGTTTTACACGACTGTCTATAATCGCTTTTTTTCGTTTTTTTGTCCAGCGTTTTTCAACTATTCCTTCTCCGGCTAAATGAATTATAAAATCAGCATTAAGGACCGCTTCTTCTTCAATATAGTCCTTATCTAAATTCCATTTATAATAAGTAACTGTATCCGTGTTTTCTTTTTTGTTTCTACTCAAAATTGATACAGTAAATCCGGCTCCAATAAGAAGATTTGTGAGGTAACTTCCAATAAAACCGCTTCCGCCTGTTAGTAGAACATTTTGAGCCATAATAGTTTATAATATATTTAACAGTGTATATTGTTTAAGGATAAGTAAAGGTACTTAAACAATGTTTACCTTTATGGCAAATTCTAAATTTTAATAAAATGGCGGCTAAAAAAAAGGTAATTACCAAAGATGAAATCGTTTCACTATATATGGATCACGTTTTAGAAAAAGACCAAAAACCAAAATCGGTTTATCATTTTGCTAAAGAAAATGATTTTACCGAAGCCGATTTTTATTCCTTTTTTGGAACACTTGAAGGTTTAGAAAAAGAAATATTCCGACTGTTTTTTGAAAACACAGTCAATTTACTTCACACAAATGAAGAATATCAGCAGTATGATATGAAGAATAAAATGCTGAGTTTCTATTTTACTTTCTTCGAAGTTTTAACAGCAAACAGAAGTTATGTTTTGCAGACGCTTAAAGCAGACAGAAATCCGCTCAAAAATTTTGTACAGCTGACTACGCTTCGCGAAAGCTTTAAAAATTATGTTTCAGAAATCCTGACTGATGATTACAGACTGGAACAGGAAAAATTTCAGAAATTTCAGGAAAAAGCAGTTCAGGAATCGGCTTGGCTGCAATTAATGCTGACGATTAAATTCTGGATGGAAGACGAATCGGCCGGATTTGAAAAGACAGACATTTTTATCGAAAAATCAGTTAATGCTTCATTTGAATTAATGAATGTAGCGCCAATGAATCATTTAATAGATTTTGGAAAATTTCTATTTAAAGAAAAAATACACAGCAGACAATGAAAACGATCGATTATATTCCAACTTCAAAAATAGAAAGAGCCGGAAAACTGGTTCAAACCGGAGCAAAAATTGGAGTAAACTACATTAAGCATTATGCCGAAAAAGTAGTAAATCCAGATTTGACCCGAGATAAATTAAACGAAAATAACGCCGAAGATATTTACGACGGACTAAAAAGCTTAAAAGGAAGTGCACTTAAAGTCGCGCAGATGTTAAGTATGGACAAGAATTTTCTGCCTCAGGCTTATGTAGAGAAATTCTCTTTGTCGCAGTTTTCTGTTCCGCCGCTTTCTGCACCTTTGGTTTTAAAAACTTTTAAAAGCAATTTTGGAAAAACACCTTATGAAATTTTTGACGAATTCAATCCAAATTCGGTAAACGCAGCGAGTATTGGTCAGGTACATCTGGCTAAGAAAAATGATAAAAAACTAGCCGTTAAAATTCAATATCCAGGTGTTGCAAATAGTATTTCTTCAGATTTGGCTTTGGTAAAACCAATTGCAATTCGAATGTTTAACCTGCAGGGAAAAGATTCTGATAAATATTTTAAAGAAGTTGAAGACAAACTAATCGAAGAAACTAACTATTTGCTTGAATTAAAACAAAGTCAGGAAGTAGTTGATGCCTGCGGTAAAATAGAAAATATCATTTTCCCGAATTATTATCCAGAGTTTTCATCAGAGAAAATCATTACGATGGATTGGATGACAGGAATTCATCTTTCTGAATTTACAGCTAAAAATACAGATCAGGAAGTGGGCGATAAAATAGGGCAGGCGCTTTGGGATTTTTATATGTACCAAATTCATGTTCTTCGAAAAGTTCATGCCGATCCGCATCCGGGAAATTTCTTGGTTAACGATCAAAATCAGTTAATTGCTTTGGATTTTGGCTGTATGAAACAAATTCCGGAGGAGTTTTACACACCCTATTTTGAGTTAATCAACAAAAATGTGATTACAGATGAAATGCTGTTTAATAAAAAGTTATTCGAATTAGAAATACTTCGTCCAGACGATACGCCGGCAGAAGTAGAATATTTTACAGATATGTTTCATGATTTGTTGTCGCTTTTTACAAGACCTTTCCAAAACGAAACTTTCGATTTTGCCGATGAAACTTTTTTTAACGCTATCGCCGAATTAGGAAAACGTTTCTCGGAAGATACCAATCTGAAAAAAATGAACGGAAATCGTGGTTCTAAACATTTTATCTACATGAACCGCACTTTCTTCGGACTTTATAATTTAATGTTCGATTTGAAAGCTAAAATCGTGGTTGAGAATTATTTGAAGTATTAGTCATTGCGAGGAACGAAGCAATCTCATGAAGCATAATTTTGATATGTGGCTGCTTCGTTCCCCAAGATGGCAAAAATGAGTATAAATCTGCTCAATCTGCCAAATCTGCGTGAAACAAAAATTAAGCGTTCAGTAAAAACCGGAAACTTGAAACAAAACAAACCTATTTCAAAATCCCCGCTTTGTAAGTTGCAATCGTACGATCTCTTGCAAAAGCATGATCTACCATTGGTTCTGCGTAGCCAAAATCAAATTCTGGAATCCATTTGCGGATATATTCCCCTTTTTCGTCAAATTTCTTTTGTTGGATTTCGGGATTAAAAACTCTGAAATAAGGCGCAGCATCACAGCCAGTTCCTGCTGCCCACTGCCAGTTTCCTACGTTTGAAGCCAATTCAAAATCTAGTAATTTTTCGGCAAAATAAGCTTCGCCCCATTGCCAGTTAATTAATAAATGTTTGCATAAAAAACTCGCCACAACCATACGAACGCGATTGTGCATATAACCCGTTTCGTTAAGCTGACGCATTCCTGCATCGACCATTGGATACCCTGTGTTTCCAGAACACCAGCGTTTGAAATCTTCTTCGTTGTTTCGCCATTGAATTCCGTCATAAGCCGATTTAAAATTATGGTTTACGCAATTCGGAAAACTAAAAAGAATCTGAATAAAGAACTCTCTCCAGATTAGTTCACTTAAAAAAGTTTGATTTTTTCGATTTGCCCAGTTTACCAGTTTGCGAATGCTTACAGTACCAAAACGTAAATGCGGCGAAAGGTAAGAGGTACTGTCTAAAGCAGGAAAATCGCGTGTTTCTTTATAATTGGCAATTTGTGTTAAGTTGTGAGGCAGGACTTTTATAGTGCTTCTTTTAAAACCAATTTCCGTCAAATCAGGAAATGAGAATTTGGTTTTCGCAAAATTTGAATGCATCGAGCTTGAGTCACATTCAGGAACTGTTCCTAGAAAGTGATATTTTTCAAGCCATTTATTTTTATATGGAGTATAAACGGTGTAGGGACTTCCGTCGGCTTTTGTGATTTCTTTTTCTTCAAAGATTACATGATCTTTAAATGAAAAACATTCGACGTTATTTTCTTTTAAAAGAGAACAAATTGCCGTGTCGCGTTTAATTGCAAACGGTTCGTAATCTTTATTGAAGAATACGTTTTGAATGTCAAATTCAGAAAGAAGTGATTTCCAAACTGCTGTGGTTTTTCCTTTTTTAATTAAAATTGAAGATTCAAAAGTGTTTAATTCATTGTTTATTTTTTGAAGTGAATCATATATAAAGCTGACTCTTGCATCGTTTTTAGGCAGATTGTCCAGAATATCTTCATCAAAAATAAATAAAGGAATTACAGGAAGATCAGATTGTAAAGCATGAAATAATCCGGTATTGTCTTCTAAACGCAAATCACGTCTAAACCAGAAAAAAGAAACTTTTTGTTTTGTCATTGTGTAGTTTTCGCTTGACGAGTATTTTGTATTGTGAATAATTCTAAACACATAGAAACATAGATTTTATTTTTTCTTGCAGAAGAACAAAGAAACTGGTTTCTAACACATAGCTATGTGTATTTTTGATAAGTGAAACGCCTTTTTCTGCGCAATGAAAACTATGTCTCTATGTGTTTAAAAAATAAAAAATTATATACTTTTTTGCTCTGCGTTAATTTGAATAATCTTTGGCTGTGATTTTGAATTAAACAATTCTTCGATTTTGTTATGACGGAAATCGAAAATAGTTTTCAACTTATTTTTTACTACTAACAGATTCATTAATCTTCCCAAAATTCCAAGCGGAAGTGCGTAGTGTACTATGTCAGTCATTTTGGTGCCGCCATCGGCAGTTTTTTCAAAAAAGTGTTTGTGATGCCATAATTTGTACGGGCCAAAACGCTGTACATCGATAAAATATTCGTTTTCTTTACAAGCTGTAATTTCGGTAACCCAGGAAATTTTAATTCCTAAAAGCGGCCTTAAAGTATAGGTTATAATTTGTCCGTGATACATTCGTTTATCGTCAAAATCTTTAATTTCAAAATTCATGTTATCAAGCGTAATGGTCTGCAGGTTTTTTGGACTGGAGAAAAAATCCCAGCAGTCTTCAACGCTGGCATTTACATATTGAACGGTTGCTATTTTGTATAATTTCATAAATCAGTTGTTGTAAATGTTACTAATCAAGTTACATTTTATAATACTTAAATGGTACAAACAACATTCCGAAACATTCTCCTTTTTCTTTCCCTAAATGTTTATGGTGTATTTTATGAGCTTTTCTGAGTGCAATAAGGTATTTGTTTTTAGTGTTCTTAAACCATTTAAAACGCTGATGAATCAATACATCATGAATTAAAAAGTAACAGGCTCCGTAAAGCGTAACACCGCAGGCAATGAAAAACAAATAATTGAATCCGCCCTGAACACCAAAATAAAATAAGAGAATACTCGGAATGGCAAAAATGACAAAGAAAATGTCGTTGCGCTCAAAAGTATCCTCGTATTTCGGCTGATGGTGGTCAGAATGAAAATACCACATAAAACCGTGCATTACATATTTGTGTGTAAGCCAGGTAACACATTCCATAAACAGAAAAACGCCTATAAAAATTAAAAAAGAAATCATTTTATAAATGTTGTAAATTAAAATTATGACTTTATTTCCTTTGAGTTTAGCTTTAGATTATAAAAGATTGACTCTAATGAATATTTTTTTCAGTCCCCGATTTTCTCGTTTTGTCATCCTGAGCGAAGTCGAAGGATCGCAAGTAACTCCGTAACGATAATACAATCTTTGTCGAGCTTCTACCGATCCTTCGACTTCGCTCAGGATGACAAACTGTTGGCTGCTTAATATAAAATTAAACCAGTTTTAGCTTATAAGTAACAAACGACTGCGCCAAAAGTCCGGCTTTTGTATAATTAGAAACCCTGATTCTGGCATTTCCAATTTCATGCGACGGCGTATTTTTTAGTTTTTTGAGTAGTTTTTTATAATACACATAAGCTGTATAAACTCCAAACTTGGCTTCGATTGGCAGTTTTACAATTCCCTGATAGGCAATACGGAAATCTTCTTCAATTTCTTTGATAATCTGCTCTTTTGAATCTTCATTAAAATTGCTGAGGTTGATTCCAGGAAAATAGGCCCGGTTCAAAATCGTGCTGTCATCTTTTAAATCTCTCAAAAAATTGACTTTCTGAAAGGCAGATCCTAAACGCATGGCTTCTTCTTTTAACTGCTCGTATTTTTGTTCTTTTCCTGAAACAAAAACCTTCAGGCACATTAAACCCACAACATCCGCAGAGCCGTAAATATAATCAGCATATTCGGTTTGGGTATTGTACGTTGATTTAATCAAATCGAGTTTCATGCTTTTTAAAAACGCCTGAACCAAATCGTCGGTAATGTTATATTCTTTTACAGTATGCTGAAATGAGTTCAGGATAGGATTTAAGCTGATTCCTAATTCCATTGCTTTATAATATTCTTTTTCGAAATCATCAATCAGGTATTCTTTTTCATAATCATGAAAAGAATCTACGATTTCATCGGCAAAACGAACAAATCCGTAAATGCTGTAAATAGCGTCGCGAATGCTTGGTGACAGCATTTTTACGGCAATCGAGAAAGAAGAGCTGTAGTTTTTTGTAACCAGCTTACTGCATTTAAAAGAAACGGCGTCGAATAGTGATTTCATTTTTTTAAGATCTTAAAGATTTTTGAATTAATTCAGCGGCTAGTTTTCCAGAAATTAACGCAGGGGGAACACCTGGGCCGGGAACAGTTAATTGTCCTGTAAAATATAAGTTACGAACTTTTTTGCTTTTCAGTTTTGGCCGCAAAAAAGCCGTTTGTAATAAAGTATTGGCCATTCCGTAAGCATTTCCTTTGTACGCATTATAATCTTGTACAAAATCATTTTTACAGAATGATTCCTTAAAGATAATGTTATTTCTAATTTCTTGCTGGGTAAGTTGTTCAAAACGAGTGATTATCTTTTCGAAATATTCTTCTCTAAGTGATTGATTGTCTTCAATTCCGGGTGCAAGCGGAATTAAGAAAAAACCGGTTTCCATTCCGTCTGGCGCACAAGTCAAATCAGTTTTGGATGGAAAATTGGCATAAAATAACGGTTCTTTTGGCCATTTCGGTTTATCATAAATATCAATTGCATGCTGATCAAAATCGGTATCAAAAAATAGGGCGTGATGCGAAATGTTTTCGATTTTTTTATTGAAACCAATAAAAAACAGGAGCGAAGAAGGAGCGAAGATTCGGCTTTCCCAATAATTATCAGAATAAGCGCGATGTTCTTTTTCTAATAAAGTCTCGGTATGCTGATAATCGGCTCCACTTAAAATAATATCAGATTTTATGATTTCGCCGTTAATAACAATTCCTGTGGCGGTTTTGCCTTCAACGATTATTTTTTCGATTGGCGAATTGGTTTTAATGGTTACGCCAAGTTCTAAAGCTAATTTTTCGATGCCGCGAATAACATCAAACATTCCCGTTTTAGGATGCCAGGTTCCAAGACCGAAATCGGCATAATTCATAAAATTGTAAAAGGAAGGTGTTTTGGTTGGTTTGGCACCGAGAAACAAAACCGGAAATTCAAGAATTTGAATCAGTTTTTTGTTTTTGAATTTTTTACGAATATCAGCACTAACATTTCCTAAAAACTGATTGAGTTTAAGAGCGGTTTCTTTCGTAATCAGTTCAAGCGGAGAAACTCCGGGACGATATACCAAATCTTTTATGGCAATGTCATAATTGCTTTTGGCCTGATTGATAAAGGTTTCAAGTTTTTGACCGCTTCCTTTTTCAATTTCCTCAAATGTATTTTTGATTGCTGCAAGATTATCATAAATGCTGATAAAATCATTTATGCCAAAATAAACCCGATAAGCCGGATTGAGTTTTACAAGCTCGTAATAATCTGAAGGTTTTTTGTTGAAATCCTGAAAAAAACGTTCAAAAACATCAGGCATCCAATACCAGCTTGGTCCCATATCAAATGTAAAGCCGTCTTTTTTAAATTGTCGGGCACGGCCTCCAATTGTTGGATTTTTTTCATAAATAATCACTTTGTTCCCTTGTTGTGCCAAGTAACATGAAGCGGCTAACGAAGAAAAGCCTGATCCTATTATGGAGATTGTTTTTGTCATTTGTTTAACAAATATACAAAAACTTTAAACAAAGCAATTAAATTGTTTCCATTGTTTCTTCCATAGAATCGAAAATTCGGATTCTTTCGGGTAAATTTTTTCTGTCGATATGTTCAACCATTTTGCCCATAAGCCATACTTCATTGTTTTTTTGAAGTAGTTTTTGTCCCATCGATTTTACATATTGATTAATAACACTTCGATCCGGCTGTATAGTCATGAAAGAAACAAAAGTGATGTTTTCAAAATGTTTGGTTAAATCCTGTAAGTTTTCAATAGGCATGCTTTCGCCTAAATAAATAGTTTTGTATCCTTTTGATAAAATTTCATATTGAAGATATAGTAAGCCAATTTGGTGAATTTCATTTAACGGAAGAGAAAGCACAAAAATTCTGTCGGTTTTTGTTGGTTTCTGAATCTGAAGGCTTTCGGTATAAATTAAGATTTTCTGTTTGATCAAATGACTCATAAAATGTTCATTTGCAGGAGTTATGGTTTCAGACTGCCATAACAATCCTAATTCTTTTAATAAAGGTAAAAAATGCTCCTTAAAAACTTCTTTGAATGTTTTCTCAGAAATAAGCCAGTCAAAAGTGTTGAAAAATAATTCCTGGTCAAAATTCATCATCGCCATTTTAAAAGACGTGATGGCATAATTTTGAGAGTTTTTCTTTGATATGATTTCGCGGACTAATTGAGGGATTTTTTCCTCGGGATAAGTTGCGATTTTAGAAATTTTATAACCGTATTCGTGTAATAAAGTAATATTTAAAAGTTTCTGTAAATTCTGCAGGTTATAAAGCCTGATATTAGTATCGGTACGCATTGGTTCAAGAATGTTGTATCTCTTTTCCCAAATACGAATTGTGTGTGCTTTAATTCCGGATAAATTCTCAAGATCTTTTATACTGAAAACAGTTTTTATATTGTTTATCATTTTTTTTGGTTAAGTGAACAAAAGTAAAATAAAATCTCAAAAAACCCTTGCAACTTGTTAAAAATCATAGATTACTAGGGGGTTACGTCGTTTTTAGCTTTAAAATTATTTACGAATAAAATGATTTGAAAGATTTTTTAGCACATAAAAAAAGCAATCTGTAAATAAAATTTTACAGATTGCTTTTACTTGTTTTTTGCGTTTGGTTATTTACAAAATGAGTTTCTGTTTTTTATGGCGCTTTGGCTTCCTAATTCGATTGCTTTTGAAAAATCTTTGCATGAATTTTTCTTGTCTCCAATGTTGTTATAAGCCAAACCTCTTAAGTTATAGGCAACATAGTCTCTTGGGTTTAAATCAAGACAAGAGGTGCAGTCACTAATTGCTTCTTTAAAATTTGATAGTTTAAAGTTTACATTGGCACGGCCAGTAAAAGCATCGGCATTCATATTGTCTAATTCGATTGTTTTGTTAAAATCAGACATGGCGCCTTTTAAATCGTTTAGTTTGAATTTTGCAACGCCTCGATTTTGATAAGCTTCAACAAATTTAGAATCCTTGCTGATGGCTTTTGTGTAATCGGCGATTGCACTTTTGTAATTTCCGGCTGCAGCTTTATTAAAAGCTTTGTTAAAATAAATCGCTGCGGTTTGCGACCACGACGAAAAGCTTATCATAATAAATGATAGTACTAGTAGGTTTTTCATAAGACTAATTTGGGATTAGTGGTTTAATTATTTCTAAAACGAAAATAAGAAAGTTTTTTTTGTAAGAGGATTTTTGGATCTGAATTTTTTCATCTGATTTTCACAATAGAAGTGTGAGTGATAAAATCAAAAAAAAGTACGAAAGGAAAAGTAGTAAATAAAAAAAAAGGCCAAGTAAAAAATACTTGACCTTTTGTGACCCGACTGGGGCTCGAACCCAGGACCCCATCATTAAAAGTGATGTGCTCTACCGACTGAGCTATCGAGTCTGTTGTTTTCTCGAATGAGGGTGCAAATATAAGTACTTTATTTAGTTTATGAAGCCTTTTTTTGCAATGATTTTTGTGATAAATTAGATTGTAGTTGTAAAAGCTTATTATGCAGTAGGATATGTTTTTTAAAATGTCATAGTGCAGTGTTCAAAGTCCTAATTTTCTGAATTATTTATTTGATTAGTTTCTCAAGTCTTTGCATCATCTCGTCTTTTTCCTTCAACATTCTCTCATACAAAGCAATTTTTTCTTCATGAAGTTGAATTATTTTGTCGATTGGATTGGTATTAAATGTAGGGCTGTAACCTGTATTTAAAAAAGCTCCATTATCAAAAGTATTAGAAATAATATTGATCGCTTGTTCTTCGTTAAAATTCTGAAAAGCTTCCATCGGAATTTTTAATATTGCAGAAATTTGTTTTAGAAGGTTATCCTCAATTACATCTTTCTGCTCCAATAAAGAAATTTTCTTTTGACTCCAATCTTCTCCTAAATCATACGCTAAAGCTTCCTGTTTTATGTTAAGCATTTCTCTAAAACGTTTTACGTTTCTTCCTTGATGTATTTTCTGTTCCATAATGAGTATATATTTTCTAAAGGCTCAAAATTAAAAGCCGTCCAGATTGAAAAAAATCTGATTTTCAAAGATAAAAAAATATCCTGCAAAATATCTTTTTGTCAGATATTATATCTGCTTTGTGGTATTTTGTTTCTTTTTAAATCTAATTTCTGAAGGTTGTTTTGCTGTTCGAAATTTTCAGGAAATATAAAGAGAGAATCTTAAAGGCAAAAAAAAACGGGACAAAGCAGATTTTCTGCTTTGTCCCGTCAAGTGACCATGGAGGGATTTGAACCCTCACGCCCTTGCGAGCACCACCCCCTCAAGATGGCGAGTCTACCGTTTCTCCACATGGCCGATAAAGAAAAAAGGTCGAGTAAAATAAATTACCCGACCTTTTGTGACCCGACTGGGGCTCGAACCCAGGACCCCATCATTAAAAGTGATGTGCTCTACCGACTGAGCTATCGAGTCATTGCTTTCAAGAAATTTAATTTGTTAATCACAAAATTTGTGACCCGACTGGGGCTCGAACCCAGGACCCCATCATTAAAAGTGATGTGCTCTACCGACTGAGCTATCGAGTCATTTAATTCCTTGAATGCGGGTGCAAATATAAGGAGTTTTTTTTGAAGTTTCCAAGCAATTTTATCATAAATTTGTCTTTTTTTTGGAAAAGTTTCCAATCGCTTAGTTTATAAGGTTTTATTAATATGGAAAAAATTGTATTGTTAGGTTACATGGGCTGCGGAAAGTCTACAATTGCCCAAAATTTGTCAAAAATCACCCAAATTCCGTTTTTAGATTTGGATATCTGTATCGAAAAAAGAGCAAATTTGTCGATAAAAGAGATTTTTGAACAGCACGGAGAGATCTATTTTAGAAAATTAGAGCACGAAATGTTTCTTGAATTACTTCAATCTTCAGAAAATGCTATTATAGGTTTGGGTGGAGGAACTCCATGTTACGCTAATAATCATTTATTACTGCAGCGAGACGATATTGTTTCGGTTTATTTAAAAGCTTCTATTGATACTTTATATAATAGATTGGTACATAATAAAAGTAAACGTCCTTTAATTGCTAATATGGACGAAGAAGAAATGAAAGAATTTATCGCAAAGCATTTATTCGACAGAAGTTTTTATTACAACCACGCACAGCATAAAGTGGCAGTTGATAATAGAACAATTGACGAAACGGTTCAGGATATTTTGGATATTTTAGCTTAGAAAAGCATAATTGTCTCCGTTTTCATCAAAAACAACCTGAACGTGTTCTAATAAAGAAGTTGATAAAGAGATTCCTTTAAAATCTGCTTTTACAGGGTATTTTTTATGATTTCTGTCAACAAGTACTGCTGTTTTGAATTTCTTAAGCGGAACGTCAAGGAAATGGCGGACAGCATAAATTAAAGTAGTTCCTGAGTTTAATACATCATCAACCAGCACAAGTCCTTTATTTTTATAATCTTCTTTGCTTAAAGAAGTCTGAATAGGGGACTGTGGGTTTTGTTTGTCAATTTTGACTTCGCAAAGAGAAACTTTTAATGTTGAAATTGTGCGTAAAGATTCTGCTAGTTTTTGAGCAAAAACAGAACCATTAGATGCGATTCCTGCAATTACAACTTCTTCTTCGTCAACAAAGGTTTCGTAGATTTGATAAGCGATACGTTTTATTTTGTGTTCGATTTCCTGATTTGTTAAGATGATGTTTTTGCTCATGATTATTTTTTTTGCTAAAATACAATTACAATTTTAGATTTTAGATTGTAGAATTCAGATTTTTGAATTGAAATTTAAATTTCATCTTCGTTTTCTTCGTCAATAAAATCATTTCCGTAATCGTCGATATCTCTTCTGTCTTTTTTAGTTGGTCTTCCTGTTCCGCTTTTACGGTAATGTTCTTTAGAAAGTTTCAACAGTTCTAAATGTTCGTAAGCTTCCGGCGGTGTTTCGTTTTTTCGGTATATATCAACAAGTTTTGCACCTACACGGCTTTCAGGGATATCTAATACCGTTATAATTTGTGTAATTTGATCTTTTCTAAAGGTAATTCTGTCAGTAGGGAAAACCTCTTTTGATGGTTTTGCAACTAGCCCGTTTACAGTGATTTGGTTCTTTTTACAAGCTTCGGTTACCATATTTCTGGTCTTGTAATAACGAACGCACCATAAGTATTTATCTATTCTCATAATTTTTCTAAAATCCAAGTTAAATTCTTTACAAAAATAAATCAATATTGTATCTTGCGCACCTAAAAAATTAACAATAATGAATAAATTTAAATATTATTTTGTTTTATTACTCGCAGGACTTGCAATTGTATCTTGTAATAAAAAGGATGATGATGAAGAGATTGTGCCTCTAAGAGATTATCAAGAACAATATAATACTGATAATGCAAATATTGAAGAATATTTAAATACCTATTTTATAACAGTAACAGATGCTCCGGGAGAACAAACTGATCAGGATGTTACATTTACTAAAATTACTGATCCTTCAACGCAGCCTTCAATAATGTCTTACCTTAATAGTCCAACATTTCCAAAGCTGTTAAAAAGAGAAGTGCCTATGCATGGTATTGTATATCAAATGTATTATTTGGTTTTGAGAGAAGGTACCGGGACTTCCCCAATGAATACTGACGGTGCATTTACATCATATAGAGGTGAGTATTTAACTCGTGTTGCAAAAACAGATACTGAGGCAGAACATTTGTCAACAACGTTTTTTGAGCAGGTTTTATTTCCAACTAAAGCGTTAGATTTATATGGTACGATTATAGGCTGGAGCGAAGCTTTTCCTCAATTTAAAACAGGAACTGCTACAATGAAACCTGATGGCAGTATGAAATATGAAAATTTTGGTGCAGGAGTATTATTTATTCCTTCTGGTTTAGGTTATTATGGTTCGGGAGCAAGTGCAATTCCGGCTTATTCTCCTTTAATTTTCAGCATTAAATTATATGATTTAACTCGTTTGGATCATGATCTAGATGGTGTTTTTGATTTTGAAGAAGATATTAATGGAGATGGATATGTGTATGATTTTAGAAATACCACAGAATACCCAACTCCTCCTGCAAATCAATATGATGATGATACAGATAAAGACGGTATAGCAGATTTCTTAGATTCAGATGATGATGGTGATGGTTATTCTACCCTTTTTGAAATTACAAAACCTACTGGAACTGAATTTTTGGGTGGTTTGAGTAAATATTATCCATACAATCCTGTTTCAGATAATCCTGCTACGCCAAATTATGATGAAACAGAAAAATATGGTATTCCTAGAAGACCAACAGGAGAATTAACAAATCCTAATTTACCTGAATCTATAAATAATCCTAGAAAGTTTATTGAAGATGATTATTTAGCTGCAGGAAGAAAAAGAATTCATTTAGATAATACATATCCTTATAAAAAGAATTAAGGAGCGAAATAAATAGAATAAAAAAAACCTCGAATTGAATTTCGAGGTTTTTTTATGACGTTTTTCAATCCTTGGAAGCTTACATTCAATTGTTTTTGCTGGTGAATTGTGAATTCGATTGAATTTGATACCAGCTGGAAAAAGAAAAGCCTCGAAATTTGAGTTTCGAGGCTTTTTTGTATGTATGAAAAGATTACTTTCTTTTGATAACTTTTTCTACAGCTTCAACAATCGCTTGATTGTTTAATTTGTATTTTTCCATTAACTGCTCAGGAGTTCCAGATTCACCAAAACTGTCTTTTACAGCAACAAATTCTTGTGGAGTTGGATTGTTTAAAGCTAATACGCCTGAAACGCTTTCTCCAAGACCTCCTAGGTAGTTGTGCTCTTCTGCAGTTACTACACATCTTGTTTTAGCAACCGATTTAAGAATTGCTTCTTCATCAAGAGGTTTAATAGTGTGAATGTTGATTACTTCTGCAGAAATTCCTTTTGCTTCTAAAGCTTCAGCAGCAATAAGAGCTTCCCAAACTAAGTGTCCTGTTGCGATAATCGTAACATCTGTTCCTTCGTTTAATAAAATTGCTTTTCCAATTACGAATGGTTCGTCAGCCGGAGTAAAGTTCGCTACAACTGGACGTCCGAAACGTAAATAAGCCGGTCCGTGGTGGTCTGCTAATGCAATTGTAGCAGCTTTAGTCTGGTTGTAATCGCAAGTATTGATTACTGTCATTCCAGGAAGCATTTTCATTAATCCGATATCTTCTAAAATTTGGTGAGTTGCACCATCTTCTCCCAGCGTTAAACCAGCGTGAGAAGCACAGATTTTTACATTTTTATCTGAATAAGCAACAGATTGACGGATTTGGTCGTAAACTCTTCCTGTAGAGAAGTTAGCAAAAGTTCCAGTAAATGGAATTTTCCCTCCAATTGTTAAACCTGCAGCGATTCCAATCATATTTGCTTCAGCAATTCCAATTTGGAAAAAACGCTCTGGGTGATTTTTTTTGAAATCATCAAATTTTAATGATCCAATTAAGTCAGCACATAATGCTACAACATTTTCATTTTTTTGACCTAGTTCAGTCATTCCCGCTCCAAAACCAGAACGAGTATCTTTACTTCCTGTATTTTCGTATTTTTTCATTTTGTTTTTTGCTATACGCAATAGGCTGTAGGCAATAGGCTTAAAGCTTAATGCTTACTGCTTAAAGCATTTTTTAATAATCCGCTAAAGTTGAAACGTTTTGAGCTAAAGCACTAGCCAATTGGTCATTGTTTGGTGCTTTACCGTGCCAAGCATGAGTGTGCATCATGAAATCTACACCATTACCCATTTCTGTATGTAATAAAATACAAACTGGTTTTCCTTTTCCTGTTCTTGATTTAGCATCAGTTAAACCAGCGATGATAGCATCAATGCTGTTTCCTTCTTTAATTTCTAAAACATCCCAGTCAAAAGCTTCAAATTTAGCGCGGATACTTCCCATTGGTAAAACTTCATCGGTTGTTCCGTCGATTTGTTTTCCGTTAAGGTCGATTGTTGCAATAATGTTGTCTACTTTTTTAGCAGAAGCGTACATAATAGCTTCCCAGTTTTGACCTTCTTGTAATTCTCCGTCTCCGTGTAAACTATATACAATATGATTGTCTTTGTTTAATTTTTTAGCTTGCGCTGCTCCAAGAGCTACAGATAAACCTTGTCCTAATGAACCAGACGCAATACGAACTCCAGGTAAACCTTCGTGAGTAGTTGGGTGTCCCTGTAAACGAGAATCTAATAATCTGAATGTAGCTAATTCTGAAACTGGAAAATAACCGCTGCGTGCCAGAACGCTGTAAAAGACAGGAGAGATGTGTCCGTTTGAAAGGAAAAATAAATCTTCTCCAATTCCGTCCATATCAAAACCTTCTTTGCGGTCCATTATATTTTGATATAGTGTTACCAAAAATTCAGTACAACCTAAAGAACCACCTGGGTGTCCAGAGTTTACAGCATGTACCATTCTAAGAATATCTCTTCTTACTTGGATCGTTAAATCGCTTAATTGTTGTGTGTTAGGCTTCATTTTATATGTAAAATTTTAAACTGTAGCAAAAGTAACGGATATTTTGTGGGGAGACAAATGATTTTCTGCTTTAGTTTGTTTCAATTGTTAAATTTTTTTGCTCTTTTTTTATCAGATTTGGAAAAAATACAAGAAGTTGATAATTGCATATAAAAATTTTGCCGCAGATTAAATGAATCAAAATGATTTTAGAAATCAACTGAATTCGTTTAATCTGCTGCAAAAAATATTCTCGAAATTGATATACTTTTTAATTCGTATCGCTTTCGCTGTAATAGTTGTTTTCTTCATCTTCAGAACCAATATCTTCCTGCTGGTCGTCTAGTTCAGAGCCTGGAACATCTAAATCGTTGCCAATTTTATCACTGTTCTGTTTCCATTCGTGATTGTCATTGTTAATTATTCTTTCTCCAGAAATATCTTGAGGGTCAATATCTTCTAATCTTTCTTCTTGATTGTAAATATCTTCGTTTGCTGGGTAATCCATGTTTTCAAGGTTTTTTTCAATTTTTTCATCCTTGATGTCATCTAATTTATCTTCTGAGTTTATCATGATTTCTATATTTAAAATGTTCTTAATAAAGTTATGAAATCTATGGTTTGAGTTCTTATATTTTTAAAATCAGAATCTTATAGTATTCGCATCAATATAAAATCATCTAATGGAAGAAATTTCTTTCCAGGTAATTAATTGAATGTTATTTTTTTTAAGTTTTGCTTTGCATTCATCACTGGTGAAAAAATCAAAATCTATTTGACGCCATTCTGAACCAAAATTAGGATGGTTAACCGTAATTCCCTGCATTTCAAAATCATCATATGCAGGATGAAGCAGGAAAACATTGAATCCCGAAACAACATTGTCTAAAGCTTTTTCATATGATTTTCTAAGTTCACCTTTTTCGAAATCTGCATAATATCCAATAAGAAGATTATCAGCTAAAAGAGTGTCTTCAAAATTGTATTGTTTATCAGATAGACTTATAGATTCTACAAAACCTTTATTAATGAAAACCGGTAAGTTGTATGTTTTTCCTAATTCTCTATAAATATCTAAAATTTCTGGTGTTACACCAACACTGCACATATGTGAATCCAGATGTGTGGGCTGAATGCCAAATTGCAGCGCTTTTTCAATTTGAGCAATAAGTTCTTTTTTAATTTCAGAAAGTTTAGCGTTGTCTTTAAAATCTTTTCTGGTTTTATAAAAATAACCGTTTTGATCTGCTAAGCTAGAAACTTCGGAAATAGGAAGGACGGGACCAAACTTGTAATTTTCCCATTCGCAAGTCAAAGTTAAATGAATACCGCAATCAAAATCCGGATTCTTTTTAGCAAATTCAGCCATTTCGTAAAACCACGGACAAGGAACCATAATACTATAAGAGTTTACAGATCCGTTTTGAAGTGCTTTTATTGTGGCCTGATTTTCTGAATGCGATAATCCGGCGTCATCAGCATGAATAATTAATAGTTTGGCATTTTCGGGATATCCAAGTTTTTGAGCTAAATTCATTTGATTTTTTATTGTTGCGGATATACTGCGTGAAGACTTTGGCTGAACTCTGTCTGACAGCATTACATTTCATTTTTAATAGATTTTACTCAAATTTAAAAATTTCTGAAGTTTAGCTTTTATGTTGTTTTCGAATTAACTCAATTTTATAATTGACAAATAATCTAATTAATTAAATTTCCGTGAAATTAGATTATCTTTGCCGACTGAAAAAAGAAACAAATGAAGTTCGATTTATTACAAAAAGATCCGCAGTCGAAAGCAAGAGCGGGGAGTATTACTACTGATCACGGCGTAATTGAAACGCCTATTTTTATGCCAGTTGGAACGGTTGCATCTGTAAAAGGTGTGCATCAGCGTGAGCTTAAAGAAGAAATAAATCCGGATATTATTCTAGGAAACACTTACCATTTATATTTACGTCCGCAGACTGAAATTCTTGAAAAGGCAGGCGGACTGCACAAATTTATGAACTGGGATCGTAATATTTTGACCGATTCTGGAGGATATCAAGTATATTCTCTTTCTTCAAATAGAAAAATTAAGGAAGAAGGGGTAAAGTTTAAATCGCATATTGACGGTTCATATCACTTTTTTACGCCAGAAAATGTAATGGAAATTCAGCGTACGATTGGAGCCGATATTATTATGGCTTTTGATGAATGTACGCCTTATCCTTGTGATTACCGTTATGCACAGCGTTCTATGCATATGACGCACCGCTGGTTAGATCGTTGTATCAATCATTTGGAAAAAGTTCCTTATAAATACGGTTACGAACAAACGTTTTTTCCAATTGTTCAGGGAAGTACTTATAAAGATTTACGCCGTCAGTCAGCAGAATATATTGCTAACGCTGGCCAACAGGGAAATGCAATTGGCGGACTTTCTGTTGGTGAACCTGCAGAAGAAATGTATGCAATGACTGAGGTTGTCTGCGAAATTCTTCCTGAAGATAAACCTCGTTATTTAATGGGAGTTGGTACTCCTATAAATATATTAGAAAATATTGCGTTAGGAATTGATATGTTTGATTGTGTTATGCCAACGCGTAATGCGAGAAACGGAATGTTGTTTACAGCAAACGGAACAATTAATATTAAGAACAAAAAGTGGGAAGCAGATTTTTCTCCAATTGACGAAATGGCGCATACTTTTGTCGATACAGAATATTCAAAAGCGTATTTACGCCACTTGTTTGCTGCAAACGAATATTTAGGAAAACAAATTGCAACGATACATAATCTTGGTTTCTATATGTGGTTGGTTCGTGAAGCTAGAAAACATATCTTAGCAGGCGATTTTAGACCATGGAAAGAAATGATGGTTAAAAATATGAGTCAAAGACTATAAAATGCGTTAATTTGTTTAATCGTTTATTCGGTTAAACGGTTAAACAAATAATCGATTAAACTTTGTTATGTTAACAATAATAGACAAGTATATTTTAAAAAGATATTTAGCCACTTTTTCGGTGATGATTTTGTTATTTATTCCAATTGGAATTGTAATAGACGTTTCAGAAAAGGTAAATAAAATGCTGGAAAACAAAATTCCGTTTACACAAATTGCGATCTATTATTACAATTTTACAGTTTATTTTGCCAATTCATTATTTCCGATATTTTTGTTTTTATCGGTAATATGGTTTACTTCAAAACTGGCGAATAATACAGAGATTATAGCCATTTTAAGTTCTGGAATTTCTTTTACGCGTTTCTTGCGTCCTTATATTATTGGTGCATCGATTGTTTCTGTTTTTGTGCTTTTGATGGGATTTTTTATTGTGCCTGCGGCTAGTGAAGGATTTAATAATTTTAGGTACACTTATTTAAAAGGAAATGGTAAACAGCTCATGCGGGGAGAAAATACCAATGTTTTTAGACAAATTAACGATCACGATTTTATTTTTGTAAATAGCTTTAATGAAGAGTCGAAGACAGCTTTTAATTTTACTTTAGAGCATTTTGAAAAAGAAAAATTAACATACAAAATAACCGCAAGTCGTATAAAATGGGATCCCAAAAAGAAAATATACACTTTATACGATTATACAAAAAGAACAGTTGGAGATTTGAATGATGTAATTGAAAAAGCTCCTGAGAAAAATGTAGGTTTTAAATTTGAACTTGCAGATTTGACTCCTGTTGTTTATATCGCAGAAACCCTGACTCTGGGAAAACTAATTGATTTTATTGAAAAAGAAAGAAAAAGAGGTTCTGGAAATATTAATACTTATTTAGTGGTTCTGTACAAAAAATACAGTGTGCCGGTTTCGGCCTTTATTTTAACTATTATTGCTGTTGCAGTTTCTTCAATGAAGCGCCGCGGCGGTATGGGAATGAACCTTGCTATTGGAATTGCCATTGCATTTTCATTTGTTTTCTTTGATAAAATCTTCGGTACACTTGCCGAAAAATCTACTTTTTCACCTTTATTAGCTGTTTGGTTCCCAAATATTGTTTTCGGAATTCTGGCAGTTTATTTATTACGTAATGCGAAACGATAATTTAAAAAGTTATTTAAATCTTCACTTAATAGTTTTTATCTGGGGTTTTACAGCCATTTTGGGCGCTTTAATTACCATTGATGCCGATAATCTGGTTTGGTACAGAATGTTGATCGCCATGATTTTTCTAGGCGGATTTATTGCATTTAAAAAGCAGTCTTTTCAGGTTCCTGTAAAAGAATTTTTTAAATTGATTTTTGTTGGATTATTGATTGCATTGCATTGGATTTTCTTTTTTAAGGCAATTCATGTTTCTAATGTTTCAATCACCCTTTCTATATTTTCTTTAGGAGCATTTTTCGCCTCTTTATTAGAACCGTTATTTTACGGACGAAAAGTCCTTTGGTATGAAGTTTTCTTCGGACTTGTTATTATTGCAGGTTTGGGACTGATTCTTCAGGTTGAAATAAAATATCTTACGGGAGTTTATTATGCTTTAGCAGCAATAATTTTAGGCGTTTTATTTACTTTAATGAATGGAAAATTAATCTCAGATCACGAACCTTCGGTTATTACTTTTTATGAATTTGGAGCGGGAGTTTTCTTCATTACGATTTATTTTTTATTTCAGGGAAAATTCACAGCAGATTTCTTCCAAATGTCCTTAAATAACTGGGTTTTATTATTGATTTTGGCTTCAATCTGTACAGCTTATGCTTTTACGGCTTCTGTAAAAGTAATGCAGCGATTAACACCGTATACAGTAATGTTAACGACTAACTTAGAACCTGTTTACGGGATCGTTTTGGCTTACTTTATTTTAGGAGGAAAAGAAAAAATGAGTGTCGAATTTTACATAGGAGCTGTTATAATTATCATAACAGTTATTCTAAACGGTGTTTTTAAACATTATCAAAACAAGAAGGAAAACTTGTAATAGTTTACTTATTTTTAAATTGCATTTTTATACTTTAAATAACAATTAACTTCGCCAATGATATAATATTTTTATATTTGCGGTTCGATTTACAAACAAAATTCAAAAATACATGGAATATTTAGATTTTGAGCTTCCAATTAAAGAACTTGAAGAACAGCTAGAAAAGTGCGTTATTATTGGAAAAGAATCTGACGTTGATGTAACCCCAACGTGCAAGGAAATCAATAAAAAATTAGAGCAGACTAAGAAAGATATATACAAAAACCTTACGGCTTGGCAGAGAGTACAACTGTCAAGACACCCAAACAGACCTTATACTTTAGATTATATCAAAGCAATTTGCGGTGATACTTTCTTAGAGCTTCATGGAGACAGAGGCTTTAAAGATGATAAAGCGATGGTGGGCGGTTTAGGTAAAATAAACGGTCAGTCGTTTATGATTGTCGGGCAGCAAAAAGGTTACAATACAAAAACACGTCAGTACCGTAATTTTGGTATGGCAAATCCAGAAGGATACCGTAAGGCTTTGCGTTTAATGAAAATGGCGGAGAAATTTGGTATTCCGGTTCTTACTTTAGTAGATACTCCGGGTGCATATCCAGGTTTAGAAGCTGAAGAAAGAGGACAGGGAGAAGCTATTGCCAGAAACATTTTTGAAATGGTTCGTCTGCAGGTGCCAATCATTACGATTATCGTAGGTGAAGGTGCTTCGGGAGGAGCATTAGGAATTGGTGTTGGAGACAGAGTTTATATGTTAGAAAACACTTGGTACTCTGTAATTTCTCCAGAATCATGCTCTTCTATTTTATGGAAAAGCTGGGAGTACAAAGAACGTGCAGCTGAAGCTTTAAAACTGACTTCTTCTGACATGAAAAAACAAAAATTAGTTGATGATGTAATTCCAGAACCACTTGGCGGAGCGCACTACGACCGTGAAACTACTTTTAAAACAGTAGCAGATTACATTACTAAAGGATATAATGAATTAAAAGACTTATCAACAGCCGACTTAATTGCCCAGAGAATGGACAAATACAGTAATATGGGCGAGTATAAAGAGTAAATTCATATTTAATGATTAAAAATCCGAAGCCCTGCGGTTTCGGATTTTTTTTTGGTTATCAACAAAAAAAACATATTTATAAACAACTGAATAGTTATAACTAGATAGCAATTTTTTTTTAAATTTTGTTACTTTCGCTATATGGAAAATTTCAAGAATGTAAACCCCGTAAAGGTCGATAAAACCACAATAATTAATCTCGAAAAAGGAAAACTCCCTCCGCAGGTTCTTGATTTAGAAGAGGCTGTGCTTGGAGCAATGATGATTGATAAAAAAGGGGTAGATGATGTAATTGATATTTTACAGCCAGATGCTTTTTATAAAGATGCGCACAAACATATTTTTGAAGCAATTCTGCAGCTTTTTACAGAAACACAGCCAATAGACTTGCTGACAGTTTCGACACAATTAAAGAAAAACGGAAAATTAGAATTAGCAGGAGGTGATTTTTATTTAATTCAGTTAACGCAGAAAATTGCTTCTTCTGCCCACATCGAATTTCACTCGCGTATTATTCTTCAAAAATTCATTCAAAGAAGTTTGATTAGAATTTCTTCAGAAATTATTGAAGAATCTTATGATGAAACTACAGACGTATTCGATTTGCTGGATAAAGCCGAATCTAAATTGTATGAGGTAACACAGGGAAATATCAAACGTAGTTCTGAAACTGCTCAGAGTTTGGTTCTTCAGGCGAAAAAACGTATTGAAGAAATTGCAGGAAAAGAAGGTTTGAGTGGTGTTGCAACCGGATTTGAAAAATTAGATGAAGTAACTTCAGGATGGCAGCCTTCGGATTTGATTATTATTGCGGCACGTCCGGGTATGGGTAAAACCGCATTCGTACTTTCGATGGCAAGAAACGTTGCCATTCAGTTTGGACATGCGGTGGCAGTTTTCTCTCTGGAGATGGCTTCGGTTCAGTTAATTACAAGGCTTATTTCTTCGGAAACAGGATTGTCTTCTGAAAAATTAAGAACAGGAAAATTAGAAAAACACGAATGGGAGCAACTAAGTACTAAAGTAAAAGATTTAGAAAAAGCCCCATTGTTTATTGATGATACGCCTTCGCTTTCAATTTTTGATTTACGTGCAAAATGTCGTCGTTTAGCATCACAGCACGGAATCAAATTAATTATTATTGACTACTTGCAGTTAATGACTGCCGGAGGAAATGGTAAAGGAGGAGGAAACCGTGAGCAGGAGATTTCGACTATTTCCCGAAACTTAAAGGCATTGGCAAAAGAGCTAAACGTTCCTGTAATTGCACTTTCACAGTTATCGCGTGCGGTTGAGACCCGTGGATCAAGCAAACGTCCGTTACTTTCGGATCTTCGTGAATCTGGTGCGATTGAGCAGGATGCTGATATTGTATCGTTTATTTACCGTCCGGAATATTATAAAATTGAAGAATGGGATGATGATGAAGCATCTCCAACTGCGGGACAAGCAGAGTTTATTATAGCCAAACACCGTAATGGTGGATTGGAAAATATTCGTTTAAAATTCTTAGGACACTTAGGTAAGTTTGACAACCTTGAAGACTTTACAGGTGGTTATGATGATTTACCTTCAAAAATGAATCACGAGGATAATCCATTTATTACAAAAAATCTGCCATCGGCCAATGAAGCATTTGGAAGCAACCTGAATGACGATGATGATGATAGTGATGTACCGTTTTAATCAGAATAAAAATCCTAATAAAAACCTTTGTAAGTATGTTCTTTCAAAGGTTTTTTTTATTTTAATTAATTACATAATCGAATCTATAATTTACTCCATAATATTTCTTACATAAAAATTAATTCGGTAGTTTCGCTAGACCATAAACAAATTAACTAATATTAAATTTTTAAAAAACTATGAGCGAAGAAGCCTTTCCAGACGCAGTTCTGATTCCTTTGGGTATAGCCAAAGAGTGGGAAAAAAGGTATCAAGATGACACCACCATCGAAGATCCTAAAACCAAAGTAAAATCTTTTTTAATTCCAAGAGAAACTTTAGAAAAAGTTTTAAAACTTGAAACTGAGGTTGTACGTGCATGTCTTGCTATTAATGACAAAGACGAAAGAACCTTACTTTTTGTTGGAGCTAGATTAGATAAAGAAACTGGTAAATACATTGATGTTTACGGAGAAGGTTCTTCTTATATGGCTAAATCTGCAGCAGATGATGCTGAAGAAGTAGTTTATGACGGAATACGTCCTAGTCCGCCATTTTAATTCTAAAATATTATAAAGTATATAAAATGATTGATATTTTAGTGTACTCTACATATTTTGTTTTAATAGTAAACTTAATAGCCTATTCATATAGCTTTTTCCGAAAGGAAAAAGCTAATGTTTTTTTTCTCTGCTATTTAGCTTTTTCAACTGTAATGCAATTGTCAATGGAATTATTATACCATTTAGGAATGACTAATTTGGTGGTTGTCAATATGTTTTTTGCTGGACAAATGTTGTTGCTTGGAATGTTTTACAATTCGCTGACAAATGTTAAAAGCCAAAAAATGTTCATTAAAATTAGTTTAATAATTGCATTATTAGTTTTAGCGATACAATTTTGTATGAATTCAAGCGTATTTCTTAAGTTCAATTTATTTGAAATCATCTTAACCAATCTGCTTATTGTGGTTTTTGCTCTATTTCACTTTTATAATATGCTTACAGAAGATAAAACATATTATTATATAAGTGTAGGTCTCATATTTTACTTATTAGCGAGTACAGTATTGTACTTAATTGGAAATCTTTCTATAGGTTTAAGTGATGATGTTAAGCTTTTAACCTGGATATTAAACAGTTTTTTAGTTTTATGTTATCAATTTTTTATTTTGTTCGAATGGATAAAAAGTTTTTCAAAAAAAGCATTTTCACCTAATAAAACTACCTTGAAATAAATTTGATATGAATACCCACTCAATACCAGAAAAAGAGCTTGTCGCTATAATATTATATATATCACTTTTCTTTATAATCGTTTCAGTCGTACTGATCGTATTTTTCTACTTCTCAAGAAAAAAAATCATTCAAAAAGAATTAGAAAAGAAAGATTTAATACTTCAGTATCAAAAAGAACAATTACATGCTGTTTTGCAGATACAAGAAGAAGAACGCAAACGTATTGCTCAGGATCTTCATGATGATATTAGTTCTAAACTTAATATTGTTTCCTTAAATACACACTTGTTGTCAGCGCCAAATTTAACAGAAGCTGAAACAACTGAAATTACAGAGAACATTATAAATTTAACAGCAAAAGCTTTAGAAAATTCAAGGAAAATTGCGCATAATTTATTACCTCCGGTTTTCGAAAAGTTTGGACTTCATGCAGGTATAGAAGAATTATGCGGGGAATTTGAGAGTAGTAAATCAGTAAAAACCTATTATAAAAACGAACTTGATTTTGATGATAAAGAAATCGATCGTCATTTGCATGTTTTTAGGGTTTTACAAGAACTAATGAATAATTCTCTTCGTCATGGAAAGTCTAATTAAATCTGGATTAATTTTAAAGAAGATAAAGGAACAAATACCTGTTATTATAAAGATAATGGAGTAGGATTTGACAGCGAAGATTTTGAAAATTACAGAGGATTGGGAATGAAAAACATCAACAGCCGTATTTCTTTCTTAGACGGAACGATCAGTTTTGAATCTGAAAAAGGAAAAGGAGTTGAAGTTATATTTACATTTTAAGTTAAAAAGTGAATTTTACATCAATAAAATAAGGCGAAATGGCTTTTTTTGATTCATATTTCGTATTTTCGATATACCAAACGACCAAAAACGTAAAAAATGAATGCCATTATCAAAATAGCTTTAGTCGACGACGAAGTTTTATTCCGGAAAGGAATAGCTTTTTTATTGCAGAGAGAAGATAATATTGAGATTGTTTTCGAAGCTTCAAACGGAGAAGACCTTGTAAATAAACTTCTGGAAAATGAAATTAAACCAGATATTATTATCATGGATTTAAAAATGCCGGTTTTGAATGGCGTTGAAGCAACAAAAATAATTAGGAAATCTTTTCCTGAAATAAAAATTATTGCACTTACCAGTTACGATTCAAAATCTTTTATTGCCAATATGATTCAGGTTGGCGCTGTTGCCTATTTAATTAAAAATACAACTCCAAAAGATTTAATTAAAACCATTAATGAAGTTAACAAAAAAGGATTTTATTATAACGAAAGTGTTTTGAAGACTATTCAGGAAACAATAGTTTCTTCAAAAAATTCAAAAGGAAATCTGGAAACAAGTTTTCTTTCTCCAAGAGAAATAGAAATTTTACAGCTTATTTGTCAGCAAAAAACAACTTCAGAAATTGCTGAACATCTTTTTTTAAGTCCAAGAACAGTTGAAGGGCATCGAAATAATTTACTTCTTAAAACAGAATCAAGAAATATTGCCGGTTTAGTGGTATATGCTATTCAAAATGAAATAGCAGTTTTAACGCTTTAACTTCCGCTTGTTAAAAACTGAATAGATAAAACATAATAAGCTACAATAGTAATTACAAGAACTCCAAGACCAATTTTTTGCATTACATTTAAACCTCTAGGCTGATGATTATTTTCATTAAACTTCATGACTGTTGTTTTTTTATGGCGGTTATTTAGATTATGGATTTCAAATGTAAGTAGAAAAAATAGTACAAAAATAGGTGTTTTTACCTGTTTTTACGAAAAGTATGGTCAATTTTACCGACGTAAAACTTTAACGTACTGCATTAGGGCAAAACCTTTGGATCGGTTATGTTTTTAATGACTTCCTCATTATCTTTACTAAAATATTTTTTTGATGAAAAAGAGTTTACTGTATATTTTTTTGCTGGTATTTTCATTGCAGACGAAGGCATCTTTTATTTTGCTTCCAATGGACGAAACTACACAGCAAAATCATCTAAAAGCATACGGAATAACATATTGGTGTTTAAGCCGCGATTATAAAGCAAGCTGGCTGTTAAATTATCGAGGTGGTTCATTCTTACTACCTGATGCTGAGGAAATACGAAAAGAATGTAAAATTAGAGGCGTTAGTTTTGAAGTGCTTTCTGATACTGAAGAAGCCTCTCTTTTAAATGATATTTCGAGTCCGTCACAAAATATGGAATCTGTAATTCTTGAAAAAGCACCAAAAATTGCTGTTTATACACCAAAGGGAAAACAACCGTGGGATGATGCCGTGACGCTGGTTTTGACTTATGCCGAAATTCCATTTACTCCTATTTATGATGAGGAAGTTTTGAGTGACCAGTTATTACTATATGACTGGCTGCATTTACATCATGAAGATTTTACCGGTCAGTATGGTAAGTTTTATGCCGCTTATAAAAATACACCTTGGTATATTGAACAAAAAAGAGATTCTGAAGCTTTAGCAGCAAAACTTGGTTATTCTAAAGTTTCACAGGAAAAAGGAGCTGTAGCAAAAAAGATTAGAGATTTTGTTATTGGAGGCGGTTTTATGTTTGCTATGTGTTCTGCCACAGATAGTTTTGATATTGCATTAGCTGCAGATGGAGTTGATATTTGCGAAACTATGTTTGATGGTGATCCAAGTGAATCTAACTATCAGGCAAAATTAAATTATGGAAATTCTTTTGCCTTTAAAGATTTTATTTTAGAAAGAAGACCAGAAGTTTATGAATTTTCAGATATTGATATGACTGGAAAACGCAGAGTTCCTATGGAAAAAGATTATTTTACTTTAATGGAATATTCTGCAAAATGGGATCCTATTCCTAGTATGTTATGTCAAAACCATACTCAATTAGTAAAAGGTTTTATGGGGCAGACTACTTCATTTAACGAAACATTGATAAAATCAAATGTTTTGGTTATGGGGACTTGTGAACTTAATGGCGAAGCTAGATATATTCATGGCGAAAAAGGAAAAGGAATGTTTACTTTTTTTGGAGGCCATGATCCGGAAGATTTTCAGCATCAGGTTGGTGATCCGCCTACAGTTCTGGATTTACATCCTAATTCTCCGGGATATCGTTTAATTTTAAATAATGTTTTATTTCCGGCTGCCAAAAAGAAAAAATTAAAAACATAGTTTTAATTTAAAAAGAACTCAAACCAAATAGGAATGTGGTCTGATATTTTTCTGGCTTCCTGAAGTGAATCGTAATTATTATAAAATAAAACAACTCCTGACTTAATAGGTTTTAACGTATTTGATTTGTAAAAAATATTATCAAATTCAGAAGCAAGACAGACTTCTGCTTTGCATTTTTGCTTTAAAGTTGTTTTTTGTTTTTGAAATACAGAAACATATCCCATTTTTTTTAATGGATTAAAAACGGTATGTGATTCGGGACAATTAAAATCGCCGGTAAAAACCAGATTTAGATCTGGGTATTCTTGCGGAAGAAATTTGAAGTATTTAATTTCAGTTTCAGGCTGTTTACTTTTTGTTATAGCATGAAAATTAACAAACGTAACTAGTTTTTTGTTTACTTCGAAGGTTGCAAAATAAGGTTCCCGGTCTATTTCTAAGTGATATTTTTTTTCCAGCCAGGGTTTGCCTTTCAATTTTACTTTACTTGTTTTCCAAATAAAAGCATAGCGCTCTTTTTTGTAACTGTTTCCACTTGTGGGATCACTTATTGTATAATCCCATTTTGAACCTTTTTCGTTTAATATTGAAGCAAGTTTTGCGACAGCCTGTGAGCCTCCGTATCCGGCAACAACTTCTTGGATAGCTATAATATCGTATTCTTGTACCGTTTTTGCAATAAAACTTAAAGAGGCTTGATACTTAGATTTTCCAAAGTTTTCTAAATTCCAGGAAATAAATTTGGTTTGAGAAAAGGCTTGGAATGAAGTAAGAAGGAATAAGAGGAAATAAAATGTACTATTTTTCATTAAATTTTAAAATCCAAATATAGTATATAGATTTCTATTTTCCTGCTTACTTACAATTAATGTTTCTTGTACCTGTTTTTTAGAGCTGTTCCAATAATTATAATTTGCAAAACCAGAAGAGCCGGGATACAAATTAGTTTCCAATCAATATCAAGCCAGCCTGTTTTCTCAGAAACAAAAGCAAAACTTACAGAAAGAAAAAGACAAAGAAGCATAGTTTTCATAATAATTCTATTATTGGGTGTATTGATCTTGGTAATGGGATCAAACTTATATTTAGGTTTCATCAGTTAATAATTTATACAAACTTAAATCTATGTAAGAGAATTTCCTTACGGGAAACCGTAACACATGTGTTAAACTCTACACCAGACCAAAGTCTTTTGCAATGGCAATTAAGTGTACATTGTTATTTGCTTTAAAATATATTTTTAATTTGTTGATTCGTTTTTCTATACTGCTGGTTCCATTTGGTGTAATCGATTTTTCTTTAAACTCATTTGAAATGTTTTCTAATATGTAACCTTTTGCCAGAAGTGATAAAATAGAGATATCATAAGATTCAATTTCGATAAGAGATTTGTCATTGAAACTAAAGTTTAAATCAGATGAAAGTATTCTTTCTTCGTTTTTAAAAGTTTTTTCAAGGGCAGATCTTAATTCCTGAATACTATTTCTTCCTTTAGATACATATGCATTTATTCCTAACTCATCAAAAAGAGTTTTAATGCGATACGATTTGTCTTCAATTGAAAACACAATTTTTTTTAATTCAGGCTGCACTTTATTGATTGCTTCAATTAATTCATCACCGCTTTCAATATTTGCTTTCCTATGGTCAGTCTTAAAAGATAAATCAGTAATAAGTAAATCGTACGGTTCTTTTTCGTTTAATGCTTTTTTTACTTTTAATAAACCTTCGTCACAATATTTAACATGGTCAATAACAGGAATATTAAGGTCTTCGAGAACTTGAACAACTGCAATACTAATACTATCTAAATCTTCTGCAACTAAAACTTTCTTAAACATATTACTTGTTTTATAATGGGAATGTGAAACTTATTTTGAAACCATTTTCTGTATAATTGCCAAAATTAATAGTTCCATTCGTGGTTTTAATACGGTTTTCCACATTTTCAAGATGTTTTTTTAAAATTATTCTTTCATTTTGCGTTTTAGAACTGTTGTCGCTGTATGTAATTACAATATTTTTATTGATTATTTTAAATGATAATATGATCAAAGTCAAGTCGTTGTATTTTTTCATGTTGTAAAATAGCTCTTGTAATACCCTGTAAATAATAATTTTTTTGATCTTGTTAATTTTATTCCACTTTATGGTATCAAGACCATTTACTAATAAATTTAGATTTGGAGTTTTAAAACCCGATATCATTTCCTTCAACCCCATATCGTAATTTTCATTGGTTACAATAGAACTGTTTTCTCTGGAAATGTTTCTGGTTTGAGAGTATATTTCATCTAATTTTATTAAAAACTGATTTTTATTTTCATCATTTTGTAAATCTTTATTTTGTGCAAAAAGCAATGTATGATGCACCTTATTTGTCAATTCATTACGCAGTTTCTTAGAAATTCTCATTTCACTTTCAAAAACAGCTTCTTTTTTTTCTTTTTCTCCTTTTATAAATAAGTAGAGTGGCAAAAGTAAAAGAACAGCTATCGTGAAAGTAATAATGATATAGGATATGGTATTTCTATTTTTATGCTTTTGTAATAACAGTTCATTTTCCGCTTTTTCGGCTTTGAGTTTTAGATTTTCTTCTTTATCAGTTTTAGATTCGTATTTAATTATTGAGAATTGATTTTTTGCTTGTTTTCTGCTGGATAATATACTGTCAATTATTTTTACGTATGCTTTAGAATATTTTTTAAGTTCTTTTCCTTCAGATTTTCTAATTAAGTCTCCTAAAGTATTTGCTTTAAATGATGCAGACTTTGCCCTGCAGGCAGACTGATATTGTTTTTCTGTATATATTTTAGATAATTTAGGATTGGTTTCAGCATAAACCATAGCTACACTAGAATAGGTACTCATTAATTCATAATCTGACTTTAATCTTTCCTGTATCTTCAGACTCTTTTTATAATATTCTAATGCTTTTGGATTTCCGAGCTTGAAATAACAAAATCCTAGGTTGTTTAATAGTAAGGAATAATTAATATCGGTTTTTGCAGAATCAGTTTCGTGTTTAATTTTTATTCTGGCTAATGGCTCCAATGCATCTATTATCTCTTTATATCTTTTTTGTCTTAAGTAAACTAAAGCAATGTCATTTATGATTACTGATTTTTTGTATGGTGTTGCAGCTAGTCTCAATGCTTTTCTGTGGTATAACAGTGCATCACTATTGTCATAAGTAAAGAAATAGTTGTAAGCTAAGAGGGTGTAAGTGTTATAAGTGTATTTAGGTTTGCTTGTTTTTTTTAAATATGGAAAAACTTTTAATAAAGCTTCTTCGCATGCCGTGTAGTTGTTTGTATTCTGATGTAAATTTGCTATAGATAATTGAGAATAAACATAATCATCTGCATAATCATCAATAGGATCACAAAGTGCAATTGCTTTTTTATAAAAGAAATATGCGCTGTCGTAATTAATTTGGTCAAATAAGCGATCAGCTTCAGTTATGTTTTTATTTATTTCAACAGAATTGTTTTTTTTAATCTGTTGAATAATTATTACCTGGTTTCTATGCAGCTGATAAAGTAATACTACCCCAATTAAAAGTATAATCAGAAAAAAAATAAGATACTTTAGAAAAGTTTTATTTTTTATAATTTCAAGCATCTTCATATTAAAAAGGAATTTTAATTGATATTTTAAATCCATTGTCGGGATTTGATTCAAATTGAATTTCACCTTTTACATTTAAAATACGATTCTCAATTATTTGAAGACCACTTTTAGATACTTGGTTCATGTTAACACCTTTACCATTATCTGTATAATTTATAATAATATTTTTTTTAATGACTTTAAAATTAACTCCAGCAAGTGTTGCGCTGCTGTGTTTTTTCATGTTTACAAGTAGTTCTTGTATGACTCTGTAAATAATTATTTTTTTGTTTTTATCAATTTTAATCCAGTTAATATCAGTAAGGCCATTTGTAAAAACATTTGTATCTGTTGTTTTAAAAGTAGATATCATATTTTTCAATGTCAAACTGTATCTTTTATCAGTTATAATATCGCTGTTTTCTTTTGAGATATTTCTGGTTTGAGAATAGATTTTTTCGAGACTTTCTAATAATTCATTTTTATTATCAGCAGTTTCTAAATCATTATTTTTAGCATATGTTAAAACATTCTGAACTTCATTTAAAAGTTCATTGCGTAATTTGTTAGAAATCCGGGTTTCACTTTCTTGTATGGCATTGTTTTTTTGTTTCCTCCCTTTTATTGATAAGTAAAAACTAAGTATGATGCACAATGTTAAAATAAAAGTTATTATTACCCCCGAAATTATATTGCTGGTTTTATGCTGCTGAAGTTTAAGTTCGTTTTCTGCTTTTTCTGCTTTAAGGTGTAAATTCTCGTCTTTATTTATTTTTGAGTAATATTTGATGTTTGTAAATTGATTTCTAGCCGATTTTCTAGAATTAATTACACTGTCAGTCAGTTTTATATAATCTATAGTATATTTTTTTAACTCAGATCCTTTACTAAGCTTTATTAAATAAGCAAGTAGTTCCATTTTGGCACTGTTAGCATTTACTTCCCTTGCTGTTTCGTAGGATTTCTTTGCGTACTGTAAAGCAAGCTCAGGATTATTTTCCATGTAGTAATCAGAAAGAGATTTATAATTATTAAGCAATATGAACTTATTAGTTCCCTGTAAGGTGGTTGCTAAACTTTTGAGATAAAGATCTAATGCTTTAGGTTTTTTTAAATTAAAATAACAGACTCCAAGACTGTTCTGCAAAGAAGCATAAAAATAATCACTTAACAGAGGTTCTCTTTTGTAAACTATTTTTCTTGCAGTCAGCATTTCTAGTATTTCTGCAGCTATATCGTAACGGTTTTGTTCCATATATACACGAGCTATGTCGTTTAAAACAATAGCCTTTTTATAGGGTGTGCCAGGTAATTTTAATGCTTTTGTGTGGTAAAAAAGCGAATTTTCAAAATCATAAGTATTATAATAATTCATTCCCATATTACTGTAAACATTTCGAGCATAAATAGGCTCTTTAATTTTACTTAAATAAGGAAGGGTTTTTGTCAATAATTCTTCACTTTCAATAAAATTACCAATAAGTGTTTGTATTTCAGCCATCGAAGACAGCGTATAAACATACTTTGTATAATCAATTTCTGGATCATACATTGGTAAAACCTTATTATAAAAATAATAAGAGCTGTCTAGTTTTTCTTCATCATAATATTTATCAGCTTTCTCTATAAGCTTATCAAGTTCTATTGCTTGATATTTCTTTTTGCTTTTTTTCTCAACTGTCTTCTCATTGGGATTTATAAAAAAAACAGCCCCAATAAATGAGATAAGAATTAAGCCTATATACAAAGACTTTATGGAATGATTAATAAAAAAACTTTTTTTACTCATTTATCGAGAAAACTTAAAAGTTAGTTTAAATCCTTTACCTGCTGCCGAATCTATTTGCATTTCTCCTTTAAGATGGAGAATTTGATTTTCGATATTATGTAAGCCGTTTTTAAAAATAATATCTTGATTGTCTACACCCTTTCCATTATCATAATAATGAATTATAATATCCTTTTTTGCTGTTTTAAAATTGATTCCTACGACAGATGCATTACTGTGTTTTTTCATATTTACAAGTAATTCTTGTAATATTCTATAAATCGTTTTCTTTTTGTTTTGGTCAATATCTTCCCAGAAAATAGAATCTAAGCCATTTATGATAATATTAATAAAAGGCGTGTTAAAACTTGAAATCATTTTCTTTAGATGAGAAACATAGTTTTCATCTGTTATTCTATAATTATTCTCTTTAGAAATGTCTTTTGTTCTGTAGTAAATAGCATCAAGACTGTTTAATAACTGCTGTTTATTTTCTGCAAGCGATAGATTTTTATGCTCAGCAAAAGCCATCGTATGATAGATATCATTTGCTAATTCATCATGTAATTTCTTTGCGATTTTTGTTTCAATCTTATAACTGGCCTCTATTTTATCTTTGTTAGCTTTAGAAGTTAAAAAGAAATACAATACTAAAATCAAACTTAGACTTAGCAGAATAATAAGATATAGAATGATGTTTCTTATTTTTTGTTTTTCTAATTGGAGTTCATTTTCTGCTTTATTGGTTTTAAGTATTAGATTTTCTTCTTTTTCTTTCTTAGAGTTATACTTGATTTTGGCAAATAAGTTTTTCGCTTTTTGACGTACTTCATATATGCTGTCTACTAAATCTATATATTTAATTGAATGCTGTTTGAGTTCTGTATTCTGACTGTTGTTCATTATGAGTTTAAGTGCAGAAAGCCTCCCATCAACATTCTTAGCTAAAATATATTTCTCATAACTTGTTTTCATATATTTTTTTGCCAAAAGAGGATTTTTATTTTCATAAAAAAGAGCTAAGTTGTAATTGCTTTTGGCAATTTCAAGAGGATCTTTTAGCTGCACTCGTATTTGTAAAGCATCATTTAAAAAAGTATATGCTTCAGAATTGCTTGATAAGTAATAACAATATCCAATTCTGTCCAGTATCTCGGCATGAGTTTTTGGGTTATCTTTTACCTCCTTTTTATCTATAAGTAATAATAAAATCTGTATTGCTTCTTGGTGTTTGTTTTCAGCTATAAAAACTTCGGCTATATTTTTTTGTGATTCAATATTTGTAAACTCATCGATATTTAGTTCTAAAGCTTTTTTGAAATATTTCTCAGCTTTTCTGAATTGATATGTGTTTAAGTAATTAACCCCTAAAACTGAATAAGTATCCCAAATATGTTTAGAATTAGTTATGAGTGTTAAAAAAGGCAGAGCTTCTTTTAGTGTAGTTTTACTGCCAACAAAATCATTTTGATTCTGCTGTATAACGGCCATAGAATTTAGGGTGACAACATATGTGTCAGGATATGTTAACGGATCGCAGATTGATTTTGCTTCATTATAATAATAGAAGGCACTATCAGTTTTTTTCTTCTCAATAAAGAACTCTGCTTTTTTTGTAAGAGCGGCAATTTTTGGCTTTTCATTGTTAGAAGCGTCAAATTTAGGTTCCTTTTTTTGGCATGAAAAAAGAACTAAAATAATAGCTTGAAAGCAGTAAAAATGGACATTTTTTAACATCATGTGCCAAAAATAAAAAATCTGAATTCCTGTGAAAGAGTATAAATACCTGTTTTTGCAAAATCGTTAATTTTCTAATTTTACTAATGTTCATTTACAGCTATATACAAACAACCCCTCACATAGGAGGGGTGTTAAAGTTTTGTAATGTTGTAAATTTATACTTATAAAGCAATTATACAGCTCTCAAACCTGTTGTAATAGCTAATCTGTTCCATGAGTTAATTGTAATGATGGCGAGAATAATTTCGGCAAGATATTTTTCATCAAATAAACGAGCTGCATTTTGATAAACTTCATCAGAAACATGGTTGCTGATTAAAGTTACTTGTTCTGTTAAAGCTAATATTGCTTTCTCTTCTTCGGTATAAACATCAGCTTCACGCCATGCACTTGTTAGGTATATTCTTTGTTCAGAAATTCCATGTTTTCTTGCATCAGCACTGTGCATGTTTATGCAATAAGCACAGCCATTTATTTGAGAAGCGCGTATTTTAATTAATTCCTTGTGTACTGGAGTTAATGAAGTAGATGAAATATATTTTTCCAGGTTTAATAAAGCATTATATGCTTCTGGAGCAACGTTTGGGATAACAATTCTTGATTTCATTTTATATGTTTTAAAAGTTCATTACAAAGGTCAATAATGTATGCTTCCAAAAACTTGAACTACTTCAAGAAATTCAAATCAGACTTTCCCATCTCTTATTTTACTCATAAATTCAGCCGAAAAATCTAAATAGGAGGCAAGCATATATTGTGGTACACGTTGTACAAATTCAGGGAAATGATCATTAAAATGATGATACCTTTCTTCGGCTGACATTGTAAATAAGTACTTAATTCGCATTTGCATAGCGCCAAAACTTTTTTGAGTAACGATTCTGAAATACCTCTCCAGATTCGGAATTTCAATTAGGAGTGCTTCAAAAACAGTTTTATCAATAGCTATTATTTCCGAATTTTCAACAGCCTGCAGATAAAAATTGGATGCTATGTGGTTATGATAACTCAAATAATCGGTAATCCACCAATTTTCAATTGCAAACTGCAGTGTCTGCTCACTTCCTTTAGAATTGATGATGTACTGGCGCATACAGCCCTTTAACATAAAATATAAGGTATTGCAAACTTGTCCTTCCTGTAATAAGTGCTCTTTCTTTTTGACTTTAGTGACACCCAGGTATGATTCTAAAATATCAATTTCTGATGGTTCTAGTATTATAAATTTCTGTATATGATCAAAAAGAGAAGTGAGCATTTAATAATTGTTTTTAAGAAGTTTAAAGGTAAAACAGATTATTATAAAAACAAAAAACCATTCGAATTAACGAATGGTTTCTTTATGATAAGTAAGTAATCTAAATTGAGTTTATAAAACGTTTATTTTACTTTATTAAGTATTGCTTTGAAAGCTTCTGGGTGGTTCATAGCTAAATCTGCAAGAACTTTACGGTTCAATTCGATTCCGTTAGCTTTAACTTTCCCCATGAATTGAGAATAAGACATTCCTTCTAATCTAGCTCCAGCGTTAATACGTTGAATCCATAATGAACGGAAGTTTCTTTTATTCTGTTTTCTGTCACGGTAAGCGTAGCTCATTGCTTTCTCTACCGCGTTCTTAGCAACTGTCCAAACGTTTTTACGTCTTCCAAAGAAACCTTTGGCTTGCTTCATTATTTTTTTTCTTCTTGCTCTTTTAGCAACTGAATTTACCGATCTTGGCATAATTTTAATGTGTTTTTGTAGCAGGCGTCCTGAATTGAATCAAAGGAACTTGAAAGCCATACTCCAAGGTTATATAAATAATTTTTTAACCTAAAGAAAATCTTTAGCCTAATGTCTTAAAGTCAAATGTCTAAAGTCAGATACTGACTTTTAAACTTTATGACTTTCTAACTTTTGACTTATAATTAGATAATTCTTAATTGTTGTTTGATGCTTTTCTCATCAGTTTTGTGAACTAGCGCTGAGTGTGTCAAAGCTAATTTACGTTTTTTAGATTTTTTAGTCAAGATGTGACTTTTAAAAGCATGCTTTCTTTTAATCTTTCCAGAGCCAGTAACTTTAAAACGTTTCTTAGCGCTAGATTTAGTTTTCATTTTAGGCATTTTTCCTAGTGTTTTAATTTATTCTTACTTACTTATTTTTTTAGTTGTCAGTCTCGGTTTTCAGTTTACAGTGCGAAAACTGAAAACTGTGACTGCAAACTGTTTTACTTTTTCTTCTTCGGAGCAATGAACATAATCATTCTCTTTCCTTCTAGAACCGGCATAGCTTCAACTTTACCATATTCTTCTAAATCAGTAGCAAGACGTAATAATAAAATTTGTCCTTGATCTTTATAGATGATAGAACGACCTTTAAAGAAAACGAATGCTTTTAATTTAGCTCCTTCTTTTAGGAACTTCTCAGCATTTTTTCTTTTAAATTCATAATCATGTTCATCTGTTTGAGGACCAAAACGAATTTCTTTTACTACAACTTGAGATGATTTAGCTTTTAATGCTTTATCACGCTTCTTTTGTTCATAAACAAATTTCTTGTAATCCATGATTTTACAAACCGGCGGTTCAGCGTTTGGCGAAATTTCAACTAAATCCAATTCAAATTGGTCAGCTAAACGTAACGCATCAGCGATTTTAAAAACCCCAGGTTCAATGTTTTCACCTACAAGACGTACTTCAGGAACACGAATAAGATTGTTTATTCTGTGCGCATCTTTTTTTTCTACTCGAGGTTGAAAACCTCTGTTACTTTTTATTGCTATGACTTTCTAATTTAAGTTAAACTGTAAATACTTTTAATGTCTTTTTTATTTCTTCGTCTACAATCGAAGCAAACTCTTCGATAGAAACTGTGATGTTTCCTTTTCCTTCTTGTCCGTGACGACGAATTGAAATTGTTCCGTTTTTCTCTTCTTCCTCACCAACGATAAGCATAAATGGAATTTTCTGCATTTCTGCATCTCTAATTTTCTTACCGATAGTTTCATTTCGGTTGTCAATTAGGGCGCGAATTTCGTGATTTTCTAGCAAATCTAAAACTTTTTTAGCATAATTTTCGTATTTCTCGCTCAAAGACAAGATAATAGCTTGCTCAGGCATTAGCCAAAGTGGGAAATTTCCTGCTGTATGCTCTAGTAAAATTGCTATAAATCGTTCCATAGATCCAAAAGGAGCTCTATGAATCATCACAGGACGATGTAGTTCATTATCAGCACCTTTATATGTCAATTCAAAACGCTCAGGTAAATTGTAATCCACCTGAATTGTTCCTAACTGCCATTGTCTTCCTAAAGCATCTTTTACCATGAAATCAAGTTTCGGACCATAAAATGCAGCTTCACCATATTCTACAACAGTATTAAGACCTTTGTCTTTTGCTGCATTAATGATAGCATTTTCAGCTTTCTCCCAGTTTTCATCAGTACCAATGTACTTTTCTCTATCTTCTTGATCTCTTAATGAAATTTGAGCAGTAAAGTTTTCAAAGCCTAACGAACCAAATACATACAATACAAGGTCAATTACTTTTTTGAACTCTTCATCCAATTGTTCTGGAGTACAGAAAATATGCGCATCATCCTGAGTAAATCCTCGAACACGAGTTAAACCATGTAATTCACCAGACTGCTCATATCTGTAAACAGTTCCAAATTCAGCATAACGCTTCGGTAAATCTTTATATGACCAAGGTCTTACATTGTAAATCTCACAGTGGTGAGGACAGTTCATTGGTTTTAATAAAAACTCTTCACCTTCAGCTGGCGTATGAATCGGTTGGAAACTATCAGCTCCGTATTTCGCATAGTGACCAGAAGTAACATATAATTCTTTCTGCCCAATATGTGGACTTACTACTTGCTCATATCCAGCTTTCTTTTGAGCTCTTTTTAAAAATTGCTCTAAACGATCTCTTAAAGCAGCTCCTTTTGGTAACCACAAAGGTAAACCTTGACCAACTTTTTGAGAGAAAGCGAATAACTCTAGTTCTTTTCCTAATTTACGGTGATCGCGACGTTTTGCTTCTTCAAGAAGTTCAAGATATTCAGTAAGATCTTTCTGTTTAGGGAAAGAAGTTCCATAAACACGAGTCAATTGCTTGTTTTTCTCATCACCTCTCCAGTAAGCACCAGCAACACTCATGATTTTTACAGCCTTAATGATTCCAGTATTTGGAATATGACCACCGCGGCATAAATCAGTAAAAGTAGCGTGATCGCAGAATGTAATAGTTCCATCTTCAAGATTTGAAATCAATTCAGTCTTGTAAACGTTGTCTTTATACATTTCCAAAGCTTCTGCTTTAGTTACCGGACGCATTTTAAAATCAAACTTTCCTCTTGCAATTTCAAGAATACGGTCTTCGATTTTTTTGAAATCAGCCTCAGAGATTTTTTGGTCTTCAAAATCAACATCATAATAGAAACCATTTGCAATTGCAGGTCCTAGAGTTAATTTAATTCCAGGATATAATTCCTCAAGTGCTTGAGCCATTACGTGCGAAGTCGAATGCCAGAAAGCTTTTTTACCTTCAGCATCATTCCATGTATATAAAATAAGATTACCATCGGTCGTTAATGGAGTTTCGGTTTCAATAGTTGTACCATTAAAAGATGCAGAAATAACATTTCTTGCAAAACCTTCGCTAATGTTTTTAGCGACCTCCATTGGAGTTACGCCTTGAGCGAACTCTCTAATTGACCCATCGGGTAAAGTAATCTTGATCATTGTTTATAATTTTGTGAATGCAAATATACATGATTACAAAAATACATACAATATATATGTACAAGTTTACTCTATTATATATAAGTATAGTTTTTGCTCTACTATATATAAAGGTAATTCTAGTTTTAACCCGCCAGTTTTTGAAAACCTGTCGGGTTTGTTTTTTTTTGTGTATACATATATAAGTATGGTATTATGATTTTCAGGAGCTAAATCCCGCTATCCGCTTCAATCTTTTTGTGGCGAACCCCGCCACAAAAAGGATTTCCGCTTCTATCGGGGCTAGGGCATCGGTTTCCGGGAGAAGCTTTTAGATGGAAAGATGCCGTTAAAAGGATAAAGAATCATATAAAAAGAGTTGGAAAAGCTGAAAACTCTGCAAAATCGGCAAACCCAAACCTGCGCAAAATAGGAAAATGACAAGTAAATAAAGAAAAACCTCACAGTTATTCAAAAAAGTTGAAATTGTAAATCAGCTGTTATGAGTGAGTTAAGAAAAAGTTTTAAAAAAGATTGAAATTATATAAGCAAAAGGCTTGTAAATGTAAATAAAGGTGGTACTTTTGCACCCGCAACAGCGAAAAACGTTCACATAAATACTGACAGGCATAAGAATTAAAAGAGAAGAAATTTTCAAAAAAAAAGATTCGAAAAAGCTTGTGAGATTTGAAAATGCTTTTTACATTTGCACCCCGCAAAACACGGAAGTTCATTGAAAGATTGGAAGAAAAAATAGAAAAAAAGAAACGAAAAAAAAAGTTTCAAATTTTTTTAAATTTTTCTTGCGAGAAACAAAAAGAAGTTTTAGTTTTGCACCCGCTTTGAGAGACAAGCGGAATACAAAGAAATTACGTTCGTAGACATATTGAATTGACAGCCGTTTTAACAGAGATGTTAGAACAAAAGAAATAAGAGTAATAGAATCGAAAGATTCGGAAAGAAACCGATAGATATTCATCGAGATATAATATTAAAATATACGATGAAGAGTTTGATCCTGGCTCAGGATGAACGCTAGCGGCAGGCTTAACACATGCAAGTCGAGGGGTAGAAGTCTTCGGGCTTTGAGACCGGCGCACGGGTGCGTAACGCGTATGCAATCTGCCTTTCACAGAGGGATAGCCCAGAGAAATTTGGATTAATACCTCATAGTATTATAGAGTGGCATCACTTTGTAATTAAAGTCACAACGGTGAAAGATGAGCATGCGTCCCATTAGCTAGTTGGTAAGGTAACGGCTTACCAAGGCCACGATGGGTAGGGGTCCTGAGAGGGAGATCCCCCACACTGGTACTGAGACACGGACCAGACTCCTACGGGAGGCAGCAGTGAGGAATATTGGTCAATGGACGCAAGTCTGAACCAGCCATGCCGCGTGCAGGATGACGGTCCTATGGATTGTAAACTGCTTTTGTACGAGAAGAAACACTCCTATGTATAGGAGCTTGACGGTATCGTAAGAATAAGGATCGGCTAACTCCGTGCCAGCAGCCGCGGTAATACGGAGGATCCAAGCGTTATCCGGAATCATTGGGTTTAAAGGGTCCGTAGGCGGTTTAGTAAGTCAGTGGTGAAAGCCCATCGCTCAACGGTGGAACGGCCATTGATACTGCTGAACTTGAATTACTGGGAAGTAACTAGAATATGTAGTGTAGCGGTGAAATGCTTAGATATTACATGGAATACCAATTGCGAAGGCAGGTTACTACCAGTTTATTGACGCTGATGGACGAAAGCGTGGGGAGCGAACAGGATTAGATACCCTGGTAGTCCACGCCGTAAACGATGGATACTAGCTGTTGGGCGCAAGTTCAGTGGCTAAGCGAAAGTGATAAGTATCCCACCTGGGGAGTACGAACGCAAGTTTGAAACTCAAAGGAATTGACGGGGGCCCGCACAAGCGGTGGAGCATGTGGTTTAATTCGATGATACGCGAGGAACCTTACCAAGGCTTAAATGCAGACTGACCGATTTGGAAACAGATCTTTCGCAAGACAGTTTACAAGGTGCTGCATGGTTGTCGTCAGCTCGTGCCGTGAGGTGTCAGGTTAAGTCCTATAACGAGCGCAACCCCTGTTGTTAGTTGCCAGCGAGTGATGTCGGGAACTCTAACAAGACTGCCAGTGCAAACTGTGAGGAAGGTGGGGATGACGTCAAATCATCACGGCCCTTACGCCTTGGGCTACACACGTGCTACAATGGCCGGTACAGAGAGCAGCCACTGGGTGACCAGGAGCGAATCTATAAAGCCGGTCACAGTTCGGATCGGAGTCTGCAACTCGACTCCGTGAAGCTGGAATCGCTAGTAATCGGATATCAGCCATGATCCGGTGAATACGTTCCCGGGCCTTGTACACACCGCCCGTCAAGCCATGGAAGCTGGGGGTGCCTGAAGTCGGTGACCGCAAGGAGCTGCCTAGGGTAAAACTGGTAACTAGGGCTAAGTCGTAACAAGGTAGCCGTACCGGAAGGTGCGGCTGGAACACCTCCTTTCTAGAGCCTGAGTGTTAGCAGTAATGCACGCTTAGGAAAAATGATGAAATTTAAAGGTTTTGAATTTTAGATTGTATTACTCTTGCTGTTAATTTAAAAAAAATGATAAAAATTAAGTAAAACAGAGTCTCGTAGCTCAGCTGGTTAGAGTACTACACTGATAATGTAGGGGTCGGCAGTTCGAGTCTGCCCGGGACTACTTTTTAAGAATTGACAATTAATACTTGTTAATTGATAATTAAAAAGACTGAAAAGCTTAAAAAGAAGGAAATTCTAGAGTTGAAAGATTACGAATTACAAATAATTCCTAATTCATAATTCACAATTCATAATTAGATTGGGGGATTAGCTCAGCTGGCTAGAGCGCCTGCCTTGCACGCAGGAGGTCAACGGTTCGACTCCGTTATTCTCCACGATTTTAGTCATAAAGATTAAAGTCATAAAGTCCAAAGTGATTCACTTGACGACTTTTGACTTTTGACTAGATAAAGTTCATTGACATATTGAGATAAGAAAATAATAAGAAAGTAGAAAGCGTTTTTTACAATTTTATTGTAAAAAACAAAAAAAACGGTCTTGTTTTAAGTAACAAGATTGGTACAATAAGCAAAATAAGGGCGTATGGGGAATGCCTAGGCTCTCAGAGGCGATGAAGGACGTGATAAGCTGCGAAAAGCTGCGGGGACTGGCACACACAGATTGATCCGCAGATATCCGAATGGGGCAACCCGCTATATTGAAGATATAGCACACCGATAGGTGGGCAAACCCGCTGAACTGAAACATCTAAGTAGGCGGAGGAGAAGAAAACAAAAGTGATTCCGTAAGTAGTGGCGAGCGAACGCGGATTAGCCCAAACCAGTGCTGTTACGGCAGTGCTGGGGTTGTAGGACCACGACATTTTATGCATGCAGAACCGGAAGTTACTGGAAAGTGACGCCAAAGAGGGTGATAGCCCCGTATGGGTAATAAATGTAATAGATAGTGGTATCCTGAGTAGGGCGGGGCACGTGAAACCCTGTCTGAATTCGGCGGGACCATCCGCTAAGGCTAAATACTCCTGAGAGACCGATAGTGAACCAGTACCGTGAGGGAAAGGTGAAAAGAACCGTGAATAACGGAGTGAAATAGATCCTGAAACCATACGCTTACAAGCGGTCGGAGCCCTTTCGTGGGGTGACGGCGTGCCTTTTGCATAATGAGCCTACGAGTTAACGCTGCTGGCAAGGATAAGTACTTCAGGTATGGATCCGCAGCGAAAGCGAGTCTGAATAGGGCGCTTTAGTCAGTAGTGTTAGACGCGAAACCGTGTGATCTACCCATGGGCAGGTTGAAGCTGTGGTAACACACAGTGGAGGACCGAACCGGTTGACGTTGAAAAGTCTTCGGATGACCTGTGGGTAGGGGTGAAAGGCCAATCAAACTCGGAAATAGCTCGTACTCCCCGAAATGCATTTAGGTGCAGCGTTAGTTATAAAGTTATACAGAGGTAGAGCTACTGATTGGATGCGGGGGCTTCACCGCCTACCAATTCCTGACAAACTCCGAATGCTGTATAATGTTCACTAACAGTGAGGGCTTGGGTGCTAAGGTCCAAGTCCGAGAGGGAAAGAACCCAGACCATCAGCTAAGGTCCCCAAATATATGCTAAGTTGAAAGAACGAGGTTTGTCTGCCCAGACAGCTAGGATGTTGGCTTGGAAGCAGCCATTCATTTAAAGAGTGCGTAACAGCTCACTAGTCGAGCGGACGAGCATGGATAATAATCGGGCATAAGCATATTACCGAAGCTATGGATTTGCAAGTAATTGCAAGTGGTAGGGGAGCATTCTAACAGGGTTGAAGGTTTTTCGTAAGGAGGGCTGGACTGGTTAGAAAAGAAAATGTAGGCATAAGTAACGATAATGCGGGCGAGAAACCCGCACACCGAAAAACTAAGGTTTCCACAGCTATGCTAATCAGCTGTGGGTTAGTCTGGTCCTAAGGCGAACCCGAAAGGGACAGTCGATGGCTAACGGGTTAATATTCCCGTACTACTAATTACTGTGATGGGGTGACGGAGTGATGAAAGCGCCGCGAACTGACGGAATAGTTCGTTGAAGTACCTAGCTATAGGTCCTGTAGTAAAATGCGCAGGAACTGGTGAAATACGATAGTACTCGGAGTCTTCGGACAAAGAGATAGTGCGCCTAAGGGCTTCCAAGAAAAACCTCTAAACTTCAGGTAATTAGTACCAGTACCGTAAACCGACACAGGTAGTTGAGGAGAGAATCCTAAGGTGCTCGAGAGATTCATGGCTAAGGAATTAGGCAAAATAGACCTGTAACTTCGGGAGAAAGGTCGCCCTGAGCAATCAGGGCCGCAGTGAAGAGGTCCAGGCGACTGTTTATCAAAAACACAGGGCTCTGCAAAATCGTAAGATGAAGTATAGGGCCTGACACCTGCCCGGTGCTGGAAGGTTAAGAGGAGATGTTATCTTCGGAGAAGCATTGAATTGAAGCCCCAGTAAACGGCGGCCGTAACTATAACGGTCCTAAGGTAGCGAAATTCCTTGTCGGGTAAGTTCCGACCTGCACGAATGGTGTAACGATCTGGACACTGTCTCAGCCATGAGCTCGGTGAAATTGTAGTAACGGTGAAGATGCCGTTTACCCGCAGTGGGACGAAAAGACCCTGTGCACCTTTACTATAGCTTAGTATTGACCTTGGATAAATGATGTGTAGGATAGGTTGGAGACTATGAAGCGGCGTCGCCAGGCGTTGTGGAGTCATTGTTGAAATACAACCCTTTGTTTATCTGAGGCCTAACCCCGCTATGCGGGGGACAGTGCTTGGTGGGTAGTTTGACTGGGGTGGTCGCCTCCAAAAGAGTAACGGAGGCTTCTAAAGGTTCCCTCAGTACGCTTGGTAACCGTGCGTAGAGTGCAATGGCATAAGGGAGCTTGACTGAGAGACATACAGGTCGATCAGGTACGAAAGTAGAGCATAGTGATCCGGTGGTTCCGCATGGAAGGGCCATCGCTCAAAGGATAAAAGGTACGCCGGGGATAACAGGCTGATCTCCCCCAAGAGCTCATATCGACGGGGGGGTTTGGCACCTCGATGTCGGCTCGTCACATCCTGGGGCTGGAGAAGGTCCCAAGGGTTGGGCTGTTCGCCCATTAAAGTGGCACGCGAGCTGGGTTCAGAACGTCGTGAGACAGTTCGGTCTCTATCTACTGCGGGCGTTAGAAATTTGAGTGGATCTGATTCTAGTACGAGAGGACCGAATTGGACTAACCTCTAGTGTATCTGTTGTCCCGCCAGGGGCACCGCAGAGTAGCTACGTTGGGAAGGGATAAGCGCTGAAAGCATATAAGCGCGAAACCCACCACAAGATGAGATTTCTTTTAAGGATCGTGGAAGATGACCACGTTGATAGGCTATAGATGTAAAGGCAGTAATGTCATAGTCGAGTAGTACTAATAATCCGTAAGCTTATGTACACCCTTTTCCCGGGCCGAAAGGCCCGGGAGGAAACTTTCTAAAACAAAAACTTACTTTTCTTTATCTCAGTATGTTAAAATATTGTTTAATTGATAATTAACAATTTATAATTGATAATTAATAATTAAAAGCTGCTAGCAGCGAATGACCTTAAGGTGGTTATTGCGGCGGGGCTCACCTCTTCCCATCCCGAACAGAGAAGTTAAGCCCGCCTGCGCAGATGGTACTGCAGTTTTGTGGGAGAGTATGTCGTCGCCTTTCTTTTAAAACCCTATCCTAATCGGATAGGGTTTTTTGTTTTTATGAATGTTTGGAACGAAGAACCCAAATCTTCGCCGTTTTGTAAACCTTTAATTTAAAAACTGCCAGGATTTAATTAATATATAACAGAATTTCCTGTACCTGAAACAACAGGAAAGGTTCTTAATATAGCTCGCAGAAGGGAAATAACACTAAATTATTTCTGATATAAAGTTTTAAAATCTTCTGATAATTTATGTTTAAGAAGATATAGAGTTCAATTTTTGTTAAATTATAGTCAATTGTCTGTCTTAGGTATAGATACTTTAGAATTTTAGATTTTGAATGAGTATTTTTGTGTTTAAATTATTTTATTAAACATGAAGAAAAGTATTTTACTGTTGGCACTTTTTGTTATCACAAGTTTGAGTGCACAACAACGTCCTAAATTAGTTGTGGGTATAGTTGTCGATCAAATGAAAATGGAATATTTATATCGATTTTCTGATGATTTTTCTCCAAACGGCTTTAAGAAATTAATGAATGATGGATTTACTTTCCAGAATATGCATTACAATTATATGCCAACTTACACTGCCCCTGGACATGCTTCAATTTATACTGGTACAACACCAGCTATTCATGGAATTGTTGGTAATGAATGGTTCAGCAGAACTCTTGGAAAAGAAATGTATTGTACCGATGATGCAGGAGTTAAAACTGTAGGTGACGGTACAGCAGAAGAAGGTGCAATGTCTCCTAAAAATCTTCAAAGTACAACAATTACAGATGAAGTTAGAATGGCTACTAATTTTAATGGAAAAGTAATTGGAATGAGCTTAAAAGATCGTGGAGCTATATTACCGGCTGGTCATTTTGCTAATTGGGCATTTTGGTATAGTAAAACTGGTTCATTTATTTCTAGTACTTTTTATGGCGATAAACTGCCTGATTGGGTTACTGAATTCAATAATGAAAAAAACTACTTAAAATACATTAATAAGGGATGGGATTTGTACAAACCTGCTTCGGTTTACAATGAAAGTCTTCCTGATAATAATCCTTATGAAGGAAAATTATATGGAAGTGCTGCACCAGTTTTTCCATATGATTTAAAATCAATGTATGAGAAAAATGATGCTGGAGTTATCCGTGCTACTCCTTTTGGAAATGATTTGCTGGCTGAATTTGCTAAAAGAGCAATCGAGAAGGAAGAATTAGGAAAAGATAATATTACAGACTTCCTTACTGTTAGTTTCTCTTCTACAGATTACGTTGGCCATTTGCTTGGACCAAGATCAATGGAACTTCAAGATACTTATTTGAGATTGGATCAAACAATTGCTGACTTTTTAGCTTATCTTGATAAAACGGTTGGTAAAGGGAATTATTTACTTTTCTTAACAGCAGATCATGCAGGTGCAGAAAATGTAATTTATTTAAAGGATCGCAAGTATAATGTTGATAATTACCCTTCAAAAGAAGTTAAGAAAACTCTTCAGGATTTTTCTGTAAAAACTTTTGGGGTGGATTTGATCCAGAATTATTCAAACTTTAATGTTTTCTTCAATAAACAAATTATTAAAGAAAAAGGATTAGAACTTTTAAAAGTAAAGCAAGCTTTTAAAGAGTTTTTAATTACACAGCCACAAGTTAAAAAAGTGTATACAGAAGAAGAAGTTTTAGCTAATACTGGGAATGATTATGCTCTTAATTTTGTTGCAAAAGGCTATGATGTTACACAAAATGGTGATTTAGTAATTGTTGATAAACCAGGTATGATAGAATATACTCCAACAGGAACCTCACACGGAACAATTTACAGTTATGATACCCATGTTCCGGCTATTTTCTATGGCTGGAATATTAAGAAAGGCGAGTCTTACGATAAAAAAGCCATTACGGAAATTGCTCCAACGATAGCTCAAAAGATTAAAGTTACTTTCCCAAATGGAACTGAAGCAAAAGTTATGACTGAAGTTTTAGATAATAAGAAATAAAAAAGTATACTATAATGAAAAACCTGTCTTGATGGCAGGTTTTTTTTATGCCATAAAAAAAGGCTTTTCAATTAAGAAAAGCCTTTGTAATAGTGACTTAGTAAGCACTTATTTAAGTATTAGCACTATGCGTTTGCTAATACTATTTCTTCGTTAAAAGGTAAGTTCCAAGCTTCTGCAACTCCTTTATAAAGGATTTTTCCATTAGCTACGTTTAATCCTTTTTTCAATTCTTCATTTTCAGCACATGCTTTTTCCCACCCTTTGTTTGCTAATTGAACAGCATATGGTAAAGTTGCGTTTGTTAAAGCTAATGTAGAAGTGTAAGGAACAGCTCCTGGCATATTAGCTACACAGTAGTGAACGATATCATCGATAATGAAAGTTGGGTTTTCGTGAGTTGTAGGAGTACAAGTTTCAATACATCCACCTTGATCTACAGCAACGTCAACAACAACAGTTCCTGGACGCATTAATTTAAGCATATCGCGAGTAATTAAGTGAGGTGCTTTTGCTCCCGGAATTAAAACAGCTCCAACAATTAAGTCAGCATCTTTAATTGCTCTTGTGATATTATAGTGGTTAGACATTTCTGTATTTACGTTCGCAGGCATAATGTCATCTAATTGACGTAAACGTGGTAAACTTAAATCCATGATAGTAACTTGCGCACCTAATCCAGCAGCCATTTTAGCAGCTTGAGTTCCTACGATTCCTCCACCTAGAACTAATACTTTTGCAGGCGGAACACCAGGTACACCTCCTAAAAGAATTCCTCTTCCTTTTAATGGTTTTTCAAGGTATTTCGCTCCTTGTTGAATTGCCATACGACCGGCAACTTCAGACATTGGAACTAATAGAGGTAAGCTTCTGTCTGTTTTCTCTACAGTTTCGTAAGCTAAACAAACAGCTCCTCTTTCTAACATTGCATGAGTTAATTCTTCTGAAGATGCAAAGTGGAAATAAGTGAATAGTAATTGATCTTTTTTGATCAATGGATATTCAGAAGCAATTGGCTCTTTTACTTTTATGATCATTTTTGCAATAGCATAAACTTCTTCAATAGTTGGTAAGACAACTGCACCAGCTTCAGCATATTCTGCGTCAGCAAAACCACTTCCTAAACCAGCAGTAGATTGAACATAAACTGTATGTCCATGTTTTTTCATTTCAGATACACCTGCAGGAGTTAAGGCAACTCTGTTTTCGTTATTTTTTATTTCTTTAGGAACACCTATTATCATTTTGTTATATTTTTTTGTTTTTATTGAAATTGTTTTACAAATCTACAGATAGAGAATAAATTATGGTTTAATGGATAATAAATAAGAAAATATTATTTTATTTTTTAATTTTACAGAAAAATATTCTGTTTAGAGGTAGATTTTATTCTTTAAAAAGAAAAAAAGACTAAATCATACTAATTTTAATAAAACGTTTTCGTTATGGCTTTAGATGAAATTGACAAAAAAATCTTACGTCTTTTACAGGAGGACGCACACTACACTTTAAAAGACATTGCAAACAAAATAAATTTGTCTTTGACACCAGTTCATGATCGAGTGAAACGCCTTGAAAAAGATGGTATTATCGAAAAATATGTGACGCTTTTAGACAAGAAAAAACTTGGAAATAATTTGACAGTTTATTGCCAGGTTACGCTGACAAAACAAACTTATGATACATCAGAAGGATTTAATCAGTCGATTTTGAATCTCCCTGAAGTTGTAGAATGTAATTATGTTTCAGGAAATTTCGATTATATGTTGAAAATTATAATTCCTGACATGGAAAGTTACCATCATTTTCATCAAAAAAAATTATCAGTTCTGCCTGAGGTCTCTTTAATAAATACTGTTTTTGTTATTTCAGAAGTAAAGAGTACAACAGTGCTTCCTATTTAAGGAAAAGAAAAACCACCAGGATATCCTGATGGTTTTAGAAAAAAGTTAGTTTGGTTGTGAATTAATAATAAGTATAACGTCTTACTTTAGCAATATATTTTGCTAAACGAATAACTTGGTGACTGTAGCCATATTCATTGTCGTACCAAATATAAAGTACAATATTTTTTCCATCTTTTGAAACAATAGTAGCATTGCTGTCATAAATAGAAGGAGCCGAAGTTCCAACAATATCAGATGAAACTAATTCATTATTCAATGAATATTTTATCTGCTCTACAAGTTCTCCTTCAAGAGCATATTTTTTCATGATTTTGTTGATCCCAGCAATTGATGTTGCTTTTTTAACCTCTAAATTTAAAACCACTAAAGAACCATTAGGTACAGGAACTCTGATAGCATTAGAAGTTAGTTTTCCTTCTAAAGACGGTAAAGCTTTTGCGACAGCACTTCCAGCGCCTGTTTCAGTAATAACCATGTTTAAGGCAGCAGCTCTTCCGCGACGGTATTTTCTATGCATATTATCGACCAGATTTTGATCGTTTGTATAAGCGTGAATCGTTTCTAAATGCCCTTTTACAACTCCTAAAGTTTCCTCAATAACTTTTAAAACTGGTGTAATAGCGTTTGTTGTGCAGGAAGCCGCAGAAAAAATATCATTTTCATCTGGATCGTATTCGTTATGATTTACACCATGAACAATATTTGGAACTCCTTTTCCTGGTGCTGTTAATAAAACTTTATTTACTCCATTAGATTTCAAATGTCTTTTTAATGCTTCTTGGGTTGTAAAAGCTCCAGTATTATCGATTACTAATGCATCATTGATTCCATATTCAGTATAATCGATTTCTTCTGGAGAATTTGAAGTAATAACATGAACTGTTGTTCCATTTATTATTAAAGCATTGTTTTTAGAATCAGCAGTTACAGAACCTTGAAAATCGCCATGAATAGAATCATAACGCAATAACGAAGCTCGTTTTTCTAAACTTGTTGCGTCGTTTTTATCTCGGGTAACAATAGCTCTCAAACGCAATTGATTTCCTTTTCCGGTTTTAGACATTAATTCTCTTGCCAATAAACGTCCTATTCTTCCAAAACCGTAGAGAACAACATCTTTAGGTTGAATTTCTTTTGAAGATTTTGACTTTTTTAATTTTTCGATAACAAAATATCTTGCGTCTGGATATTTTTCATCTTCAAGTCGGTATTCATAAGTTAATTTACCCAGATCTATTTTAGCAGGCGGAAGATCTAATGATAAAACAACTTTTGCGATTTCGACCGAATCGAAAATTGTAATAGGTTTGCCCACAAATTCACCGGCATATTGATGAAGATTGATAATGTCGCTGACATTTTTATCCAATAATTGATTTTTAAATAAAACCATTTCGATGGACTTGTCATACCATAAATCACTTATCACTTTGATTAATTCGACACCAGCTCTTCTTCGGTCGACCTGTAATGATACCTCTTTTTGGTATAAAGTTTTTTTGCTCATAATTGATTAAATTGAAATAATAAAACACTCACTTATTTTATAATTTGGCGCAAAAGTATCTATTTCAATCGATTTCGTAAACTATTTTAGCATTTATTTTATAAAAACACAAAGCCACCTTAATTTCTTAAGATGGCTTTTTTTAAAGTTTTCTGTCGCACTCACAGTTTACATTTTCAAAGAACTGAATACTGTGACTGTAAACTGAGACTAAATAATGATTCTAAATATTTCTCCGTTTTTATTGATCATTTCGATACGAATACTTTGTCCTTCGTCCTTTTTGTTCAATAATTTAGAAACAGTTTCAACGTTTGTAGCTTTTACGTTATCTATGCTCAAGATGATATTTCCTTGTAATTCATTTTGATACTGCATTAAATTCTCATTTGTGATGTTTTTGATCTTTACACCATAATCAATTCTGAATTTCTTTTTATCAGCAGCATCAATGTTTTCTAATTCAATACCTTTAAATTCAGTACTAAAGAATTCATTTTTGCTTAAAGTAACCGGAACAGTTTTAGTTTTTCCGTCTTTAATGTAAGTTACTTTTACGACATCATTCGGACGTTTTGTATTAATGTAACCAGATAAATCAGCAAAAGTCGAAATGTTTTGCTCATCTAATTTTACAATAATATCACCTTTTGCCAATCCCGCTTTTTCGGCACCAGAATTTTTAGAAACTTTGTTAATGTAGAAACCTTGAGTCTCAGTAATTCCTAATTCTTTTGAAGCCGTACTGTTTAATTCGCCTCCTTCAACACCTAGAATACCTCTTTGAACATTTCCATATTCCATAATGTCCTCAATAATTTTTCTGGCAATGTTTGAAGGAACTGCAAATGAGTACCCAACATACGATCCTGTCATAGACGAAATCATAGTATTAATTCCAATTAATTCTCCTCTTGTGTTTACTAATGCACCTCCAGAGTTTCCAGGATTTACAGCAGCGTCAGTTTGAATAAAAGACTGAATACCGCTTTGGTCTAAATTTCTGGCTTTCGCCGAAACAATTCCGGCAGTAACTGTCGACGTTAAGTTATACGGATTTCCAACTGCTAAAACCCATTCGCCAATTTTTACAGAATCAGAATTGGCAAAAGCAGTATAAGGTAACTTCTCATCAGCATTAATTTTTAATAATGCGATATCCATTTTAGAATCGGTGCCGACTAATTTTGCTTTATAAGATTTTTTGTTATTTAGTGTTATTTCAATTTCGGTGGCATCTTTAATAACATGATTATTTGTTACAATATATCCATCTTCAGAAATAATAACACCAGATCCGGTTCCTACCTGTTCTTGTTGCTGCTGTCCGCCGTATCCATAGAAAAATTCCATCATTGGGTTGCTGACAGTTCTTCGGGAAACATTTTTTACGTGAACAACCGTGTGAATTGTTTTGTCTGCCGCTTCAGTAAAATCAACAGCTTCGCCAGGTAATCCAACCGTTCTTCCGTATGAATTAGGAGCAAGGGTAACAACAGAATTTCCTTTTCCAAAAAAAGAATCACTGCTGTCAAATAATAACTTGTAAGCACCAAGGGTAGTAGCACCGCTTAGTAGTGAAACTAAAAATAAGGTTGAAAATTTTTTCATATTACAGTTTATGTTTTTAAGTTATTTTAGGTATTTGTTTTTAACATTTATAACGTAAAATTATACCAAAAAATTATTTGATAAAACGGTTTAACGCTCTTTAACAATGATTAACATTTCGTTAATTAATCTTCGGAGTTTCTTCGTACTTTTGTACTTCTTAACAACTAAAAAATGCAAGTAGAATTTTATAAATATCAAGGTACAGGCAACGATTTTGTAATGATCGATAACAGATCTAATTTCTTCCCAAAAGAAGATGTAAAACTAATTGAACGCCTGTGCGACAGACGTTTCGGAATTGGAGCTGATGGACTTATTTTGTTAGAAAATGATTCTGAAACCGACTTTAGAATGGTATACTATAATTCAGATGGAAACCAAAGTTCGATGTGCGGAAATGGCGGACGCTGCCTTGTAGCTTTTGCAAATCAATTAGGAGTTATTAATGACAAAACGACATTTATTGCTACTGACGGATTGCACCATGCATCAGTTGGTGATGATTCGATTGTTTCACTGCAAATGATCGATGTTGATGAAGTACAAAAAAATGATTCTTATACTTTTTTAAATACAGGATCACCGCATCATGTACAAATTGTAGATGATTTAGAACATTATAATGTAAAAGAAAACGGTGCTGCAATTCGTTACGGTGAACTATATGGAGAAAAAGGAAGCAACATTAATTTTGTAAAAAAAGTAGATGACGGCACTTTTTCACTTCGTACTTACGAAAGAGGTGTTGAAGACGAAACTTTAGCCTGCGGAACCGGAGCAACAGCAGTTGCAATTGCAATGAATGCAATTGGACAGACTGATAAAACTTCGATTAATTTAAATGTTGAAGGAGGAAAACTTGTAGTTTCTTTTGATAAATTAGGAGATCATTTTACAAACGTCTTTTTGACAGGTCCTGCTAAATTTGTTTTCAAAGGAATTATAGAAATCTAATTAACGATGTCAATCCGAGTGAGTCGAAGACAAATTCTAAAATCTAAAACAAGAGAATGATCACACTCAAAGGCGATACTATTTATCTTCGCGCACTTGAACCGGAAGATTTGGAATTTGTGTATGGAATGGAAAATGACCAGAGCATTTGGGAAGTCAGTAATACCAATACACCTTACAGCCGTTTTTTAATTCGTCAGTATCTTGAAAATGCACAACAGGATATTTATGAAGCAAAACAACTGCGTCTGGCAATTTGTCAAGACCAGGATTTTCCTGCCATTGGATTGATTGATTTGTTTGAATTTGATCCGAGGAATAACAGGGCAGGAATAGGTATTGTGATTCAAAAAGATGAAAACAAAAGGCAAAATATTGGTTCTGAGGCATTAGAACTTTTAATTAAATACTCTTTTTTTAATTTAAATCTGCATCAGCTTTATGCAAATATTAGTACAAAAAATGAAGCAAGTATAGCTCTTTTTACTAAATTTGGTTTCGAGAAAATAGGAATTAAAAAAGACTGGATTTTGCTCAATAACCAATACCATGATGAAGCAATTTTTCAGTTAATCAATAAAAACATTTAAACCAATCGCTTTGAAATTAAAGAAAATTATCACGATAACTGCTGTAGCCGTAATTTCTGTTCTTCTGATTTACGGTTTTATTTTAATCAGCCAAATTTTTAGTGCCAATACAAAATTTGAAGAAAAAGAAGTTTACGTTCATGTTCCTACAGGGGCAAATTACAGTGACGTAAAAAAAATATTAGAACCTTATATCAAGAATTTTGACAATTTTGAATTAGTTGCCAATAAAAGAAGTTACCCTGAAAATGTAAAATCTGGTCGTTTTCTTCTTAAAAAAGACATGAACAATATTGATTTAGTTCGTGCAATGCGTTCTAATGTTCCGGTTAAATTAGCGTTTAACAATCAGGAGCGCTTAGAAAATTTTGCAGGCAGAGTAGGTTCTGAAATAGAAGCAGACAGTTTATCTTTATTGAAAGCTTTTAGAGATCCTAAATTTTTATCAGACAACGGATTTAACGAAGAAAATGTTTTTGCTATGTTTATCCCTAATACGTATGAAGTGTATTGGAATACATCTGCAGAAAAGTTCCGCGATAAAATGATCAAAGAATACCATAAATTTTGGACTCCTGAAAGAATAGAACAAGCAAAAAAACAAGGCTTAACTCCAGTTCAGGTTTCTATTTTAGCATCAATTGTTCATAAAGAATCAGTTAAAAAAGATGAAAGACCTCGAATTGCAGGAGTTTATCTAAACCGTCTGCGTTTAGAAATGCCATTACAGGCAGATCCTACTGTGATCTATGCTTTAAAATTAAGAGATAATAATTTTGATCAGGTTATAAAAAGAGTTTTCTATAATGATTTAGTTATGAAATCTCCATACAATACTTATATAAATATCGGACTTCCTCCGGGACCAATCGCAATGGCTGATATTACTGCATTAGAAGCAGTTTTAAATCCAGAGAAAAACGATTACATATATTTCTGTGCAAGTGTTGATCGTTTTGGTTATCATGAATTTGCTTCAAATTATGCAGATCATACAAAAAATGCAAAAAAATACTCAGACTGGGGATTGCTAGTCAAGGTGTAACAAGATAAGTTTAGATATTCTCTAATAAAAGAAACCGAAGTTTACAGCTTCGGTTTTTTTATGGAATTATAAAAATTAAGATGATCATTTTATTTTAAACTCAATATTATTTTTAGGTAAAATAATAGGAGAAAATAGAGTAAAAAATGATTTTCAAAAGCAATTTTACACATAAATTATTTCAAATTGACCTAAAAAGAAAGTTTTAACTTGTTAATTAAAGGTAAATTTTTGTAAGTTAAAATATTGTTTTGATAAAAAACAGATCAATATTGTAGGTTTTGTCTTTCTATTTTAACTAAATTGATAAAAATTTGATAAAAATGCCGTTTTTTGAAAATTTAATATTGGGATTTTCAACCTCAGTTTCAATTTATGATAAAGCTTCGAAAACTGCATCATTAGCGGGTTAAGCGAGGTTTTAGAATTTCGGCAAACCTGTAAGTTGTTGAATAACAGTATTGTTTTGTATTCCTTATCTTTGCATCGTAGAAATTTCAAAAGGGTGACAGCGTTTTGAAGAAAAACAATTTATGATAAAGAAGTGGTATTTTTATGCGAGTTTAATCGTTATTATTACATTTTTAAGTTTGGGTTTTAAACCCTTTAACGTCGAAACCAAACCGTGGTTTCTAACAGAAAAAACAGATGGATCAGAATATATCTTTCCATCTTTAGAAAAGGATGAATATCCTAAAGTAAATCTAAACGTCCCTTATACCGGAAATCATCTAATCGGTTTTAAAGAAGCAGTAGCTTTTAAAGAATCTCAGGGAAAATACCGAATGGTAAATTCACTGGGTTACATGGGAAAATATCAATTTGGTACAAAAGCCTTACGCGCTATCGGAGTTAAAAATGACGAAGCCTTTTTAAAAGATCCTGCATTACAGGAAAAAGCTTTTGTTGCGTTATTATCTAAAAATAAATGGATTTTACGTAATGAAATCAGAAAGTACGAAGGAAAAGTTATTAATGGTGTAGAAATTACCGAATCTGGTATTTTAGCAGCGGCACATTTAGGAGGTGCCGGATCAGTAAAAAACTTTTTTAAACACAATGGCAACAGGCATTTTAGAGATGCTTTTGGAACCTCATTAAAAAGTTACATGCGAGATTTTGCAGGCTACGACCTCTCGTTTATTGAAGCGGATAATAACGCTGTAATAACCAATTAAACAAACAAAAAAATCCCGAATTTATTTCGGGATTTTTTTTGCACTTTATTTTAGTCTATTAATATTTCAAGTATTTGAATAGCCGCTTCACTAATTTTAGTTCCCGGGCCAAAAATTGCCGCAGCACCTGCATCAAATAAAAACTGATAATCCTGTGCTGGAATTACACCGCCCACAATCACCATAATATCTTCACGATCATGTTTCTTAAGTTCCTCAATAACTTGCGGAACCAATGTTTTATGTCCGGCTGCAAGAGATGAAACACCTAAAATATGTACATCATTCTCTACAGCTTGTTTTGCAGCTTCAGCAGGAGTTTGAAATAACGGACCTATATCTACATCAAAACCCACATCGGCATAACCAGTTGCTACCACTTTTGCACCGCGGTCATGACCGTCTTGTCCCATTTTGGCAATCATAATTCTTGGTCGTCTTCCTTCTTGTTTTGCAAAAGCATCAGCCAGCTGTTTTGCTTTTTCAAAATTCTCGTCGTTTTTTATTGCTGCACTATACACACCGCTAAATGATTTAATCTGTGCTTTAAACCTTCCAAAAATACTTTCCAGAGCATCGCTGATTTCGCCTAGTGTAGCTCTGTTTCTGGCAGCTTCTATAGCAATCTCTAGTAAGTTTCCTTCTCCGGTTTTGGCACAATGAATTAATTTTTCCAGTGATAGATTTACTTTTTCAGTATCTCTTTTTGCTTTAATTTCTTCAAGTCGCTCAATTTGCTGTTTACGCACCATTTGGTTATCAACATCCAAAATATGTAAAGGATCTTCTTTTTCTAATCTAAATTTATTTACACCAACAATAATATCCTGACCGCTGTCGATTCTGGCTTGTTTTCGGGCCGCTGCTTCTTCAATTCTAAGTTTTGGAATTCCGGCTTCAATTGCTTTTGTCATGCCGCCCAGTTCCTCAACTTCTTCAATAAGTTTCCAGGTATTTTCTAAAATTTCGTTTGTTAAAGATTCAACATAATAACTGCCGCCCCAAGGATCAACGGTTTTAGTGATTTTAGTTTCTTCCTGTAAATAAATCTGCGTATTTCGTGCAATTCTGGCAGAAAAATCTGTTGGCAGAGCAATCGCTTCGTCAAGTGCATTGGTATGTAAAGACTGCGTTCCTCCAAATGCGGCTGCAGTAGCTTCGATACAAGTTCTGGCTACATTATTAAACGGATCTTGTTCTGTTAAACTCCAGCCACTGGTTTGACAGTGCGTTCTTAATGCTAATGATTTATCACTTTTTGGATTAAACTGCTGAATTAGTTTTGCCCAAATCATTCGGCCGGCTCTCATTTTGGCAATTTCCATAAAATGATTCATTCCTATTGCCCAAAAGAAAGAAAGGCGAGGAGCAAATTCATCAATTGTCATTCCGGTTGATAATCCGGTTCGAATATATTCTAAGCCATCTGCCAAAGTATACGCTAATTCTATATCAGCTGTTGCTCCGGCTTCCTGCATGTGATAACCTGAAATTGAGATAGAATTAAATTTTGGCATTTTTTTGCTCGTAAATTCAAAAATATCAGCAATAATTTTCATTGAAGGTGCAGGTGGATAAATATACGTATTGCGCACCATGAATTCCTTCAAAATGTCATTTTGAATTGTTCCTGAAAGTTTGTTCAGTTCGACACCTTGTTCTTCGGCTGCTACAATATAAAAGGCCATAATAGGTAAAACAGCACCGTTCATGGTCATAGAAACCGACATTTCGTCTAGCGGAATCTGATCGAATAATACCTTCATATCTTCAACAGAATCGATGGCTACACCTGCTTTTCCAACATCACCAACAACTCTTTCATGATCAGAATCGTAACCTCGGTGTGTTGGTAAATCAAAAGCGATGGAAAGTCCTTTTTGACCCGCAGCAAGATTTCTTCTGTAAAAAGCATTACTTTCTTCTGCGGTTGAAAATCCGGCGTACTGGCGAATCGTCCACGGACGACGAACGTACATCGTAGCATAAGGCCCGCGTAAATTGGGTGTAAAGCCGGCTCCAAAATCAATGAACTCCAAATCTTCTATATCTTTTTCAGTATAGTTTTTTTTAAGTTCGATTCCTTCGGCGGTTGTGAAGTTTTTAGTCAAATCTTCAGCCTTTTGGCTTTCGGTTTTCGACTGTTGACTTTGAAGGTTAATATGTTTAAGGTCTTTTCTTATCATGGAGACACTTCTTTCTGTTGGTTATTAATTACGTTTAAAAGATTATTCTAACTCTAATCGTTCTTGCTCCAGCTTTTCAGCTAATCTTTTTTCTATAATGGGTGTAATTAATGTTTTTCTTGGTTTGATTTTTACAAAAGGAAACAATTCTAAATCGTGTTTCATTCTGTCTTCTTTGTTTGGGTATTTATTGGTGCCTAACAAAACTTCTTTTTTAGAATCGAATAATTCTTGTTCTTTGCTGGCACTTTCCTGAATTTTCTTTTTGATTGTTCCGTCGTTCAAAAGTTTTAAGAAACCTCCGTTTGCTTCAATGTCTTTAAACAAGGCAAGACTTTTTTCTGCCAACTGAACGGTTAAGCTTTCTATATAATAACTTCCATCGGCTGGATTGTCAACTTTATCAAAATAACTTTCGTGTTTTAGAATTAAAAGCTGGTTTCGGGCAATTCGGTCACCAAATTCGTTGTCTTTGTGATATAAAGCATCGTAAGGTAAATTAGCTACAGCATCGGCACCGCCTAAAATTGCCGACATACATTCGGTTGTGGTGCGAAGCATATTGACATTATAATCATAAATCGTTTTATTTCGCTTAGTCGGTGTAACTAAAAAATGACAATCTAAATCAGGATTATATTCTGCAGCAATTAATTTAAAAAGCATTCGTAAAGCACGAAGTTTTGCAATTTCAAAAAAGTAATTTGTTCCAACAGAAATTTGGAAAACTATTGTTTTTGTTGAAGCAGGGAAACGGTTTAAATACTCATTAGCATGTGCTAAACTATAAGCAATCTGCTGTGTAATATTTGCACCCGAATTTTGATACAAACCTAAATCTACACTAAGAAACGGAAGGTTAGTTTGGTTTGAAATTTTTTCAAGCGTCTCAAAATTATTTTTATCTGATGTTGTAAACCAGTTTCCGTCTCGAGCCAATTGTCCTATTGGATCAAGATTGCAATAAAAAATCGCATTTTTTTGAACCGAAATGACGTCCAGTTTTTTTACGAAATCGATTGAGAGAAAACTCAAATGAAAATAAACAGTTCTGCCTTCTAAAGGAAGATTTTCTAATAATTTCTGTACATCAGTATTTTCGTTTTGAATTGTAAAACGTAAACTTTCGGCACCTCTTTCAATAGTATTTAGGGCTCTATTAATAGATTTTTCGACATCGTGAACAAATATATTTTGGCAGATTTTAAATTCTGATGCCTGAGTTTGTACAGAAGCTGATTTTGTAAATTCGTCGCTGTGATAAAAAGGTTTTACCTGAATATCTTCTGGAGAATTCCAAATAACAGTTTGGTTGTAATCGGCTCCATCCAATTCAAACTGAATTTTTTGTTTCCATTGTTTGGATGAAATCGGATTAAAATCTTCGAATAGGTTAGTGGTCATTTGGTGTTTTTTCTGAATTATTCTTTTTCCTGAATAGTGTCTCCTTCAAAATGAATGATGTAAATATCTTCGCTGTCCTTTTTCATAAAGTATTTTTCGCGGGCATATTTTTCTATTTGTTCAGGATTTTTAAGTTGTTTGATCTGTTCCTGATCTTTTTTTATTTCTTCCTGATAATATTTTTTATTGTCTTTCAGCTCATTAATTTGTCCGTCTAAAAAACGATGGTCAAAATAGGAGTAATTGTCTAAAAATAGCATCCAGATAACAAAAAACAACAATACCCAGACGTATTTATTGCCCAGGAATTTAAACCATTTTTTGTCTTTATACGGATTTTTGAATTTCATATAAGATTGTTTCTTTTGTATATGATTGAGTTTTAGACATTATAGAAAGCATTCCCGATAATTATCGGGAAGCCTGTATTTTTATGGTTTAAATTTACGATAAAAATTATAAAATTCTCTGATTAATTACGGCCCGAACTACATCAATTGCAACCGTATTGTATTTATCGTTTGGAATAATAATATCTGCAAAAGCTTTTGTTGGTTCGATAAATTGTTCGTGCATTGGTTTTAAAGTTGTTTGATAACGGTTTAAAACCTCGTCAATATCACGTCCGCGTTCAGAAATATCTCTTTTTAAACGACGAATTAATCTTTCGTCAGAATCAGCGTGAACATATACTTTAATGTCAAAAAGCTCTCTTAATTCCGGATTTGTTAAAATTAAGATCCCTTCCACAATCATTACTTTTCTTGGATGAGTTGAAATCGTATCGTCGGTTCTGTTATGCTGAATAAAAGAATAAACCGGCTGATCGATAGTTTCTCCTGCTTTTAAAGCTTTAAGGTGTTTTACCAATAATTCAAAATCAATGGCACGAGGGTGATCAAAGTTTATTAATGCTCTCTCGTCAAAAGACAAGTTATGGTTTTCTTTATAATACGAATCCTGAGAAATTACTCCAACTTCTGTATCTGGCAATTCATTCATGATTTGGTGTACAACCGTTGTTTTTCCGCTTCCAGTTCCTCCTGCAATTCCAATAATGAGCATAAAATTTTTGTTTGATATTTGTTTGGCAAAAATAATAATTAAACTGAATTGCTAAACATAGAATGTAATTTAACCATATAAGTAATGTAACTAAATTTAAGTAGAAAAATTTTTAAGCAAAATAGTACTTAACTGAACTTATATCACTTATATGGTTAAAATGTTTGTTTTTATTTTAAAAAAAATCCCGAAAGTAAACCTTCGGGATTTCGTGCAATCAGTATAGTTTTAAAAAATATTCTGAATTTAGTAAGCACTTGTAATTATTTATTCTTTTTTGCTTTTATCATCATTTCAAGCTGATCCCAAAGTTCCTCTGGAATTGCTTCTAATAAATTAAATTGTCCGGCACCTTTTAACCATTCGCCTCCGTCGATTGTAATAACATCACCATTTACATAAGCTGAAAAATCAGAAACTAAATAAGCTGCTAAATTGGCTAATTCCTGATGATCTCCTACACGTTTCAACGGCACTTTTTTTGCCATATCAAACTTTTCAGAAAGATCTCCCGGCAATAATCTATCCCATGCTCCTTTTGTTGGGAATGGTCCCGGAGCGATTGCATTAGAACGGATTCCGTATTTAGCCCATTCTACAGCAAGGCTTCTTGTCATGGCTAAAACCCCAGCTTTAGCCGTTGCACTTGGCACCACATAAGCAGAACCAGTCCACGCATAAGTTGTTACAATATTTAAAATCGTTGCCGATGTTTGTTTTGTGTCGATCCAGTGTTTTCCAAAAGCCAGTGTACAGTTTTTAGAACCTTTAAGAACAATATCGATAACAGTATCAAATGCATTTGCAGATAAACGTTCTGTTGGCGAAATGAAATTTCCTGCTGCATTGTTTAAAAGAACATCCACTTTTCCGAAAATTTTTAAAGTTTCCTGAAGCATATTTTCTACTTCTTCATAATGGCGAACATCACATTGAAGAGGTAAACATTTTCCGCCAGTTTCGCTTTCGAGTTCTGCAGCTGTTGTTTTCAGCTTTTCTAAGTCTCTGGAAGTAATCGCAACCTGAGCGCCCAATTCTAAAAAATATTTGGTCATTGCTTTACCTAAACCGCTTCCGCCGCCAGTAACTACAATAACTTTACCTTTTAAAGCGTCGTCTCGTAACATTTTATCTGTGTAACTCATACTTTTCTTTTTTTACAATATTAATTAAAATAATAGGATGCACGCATAATAATGTTATAAAATTTTGATAAACTTTATATCTCACACAATTTTTTTGCAGCAGATTCCAGCGTAAAATTATCTTTTGCAAAGCAAAAACGAATTAATTTTTGATCTTTATGATCTGAATAAAAAGTAGAAATTGGAATGGCAGCCACTCCGTGATTAATTATTAGATTTTTGCAGAAAGTAACATCATCTTCATTTGAAATATTGGCATAAGAAGCAACCTGAAAATAGGTTCCTTCACATGGTTTGAGTTCAAAGCGACTGTTTTGAAGCAGTTTCTGAAAGTAATCTCTTTTTTCCTGATAGAATTTTCCAAGCAGATTTACATCAACAACATCCAGATATTCGCTGATTGCAAACTGCGAAATGCTGTTTACGCTGAAAACCAAAAACTGATGCACTTTTTTGATTTCTTTCATTAAATGTTCTGGCGCAATGGTATAGCCAATTTTCCAGCCAGTAATATGAAAGGATTTTCCAAAAGAAGAAACCATAATACAGCGGTCTAAAAGAAAATCTTTTGTATGTGCTGAAATGTGTTTTTCTTCAAAAGTAATGTATTCGTAAACTTCGTCAGACAAAACAATAATGTCTGGATATTTTTCAAGAAGATTTTTTAGCTGAATAAAATCATTTTCAGTTAAAATTTTTCCCGTCGGATTATGTGGATTATTGATGATAATCATTCGGCTTTTTTCCGAACAAGCTTTTTCGATTGTTTCCCAATTTGGAGTATAATCGTCATTTAGTGCCACACGAACAGGTTTTGCTTTGCAGAGTAAAACAGGAGATTCATACGAATCATAACTTGGATCAAGAATAATTACTTCGTCGTTTTCTTTTACCAGAGCCAAAATTGTAGTGAAAATTCCCTGTGTTGCTCCGGCTGTAACCAAAAGTTCTAAATCTGGATTAATGGTTCTTTTATAAGAATCCTTAATCAGCTTTGCAATTTTATTCATCAATGGCGGATAACCTGCCATTGGTGTATATTGATGCACATTTTCCTTGGATAATCTTGCAGCAATATCTGTTAATCTTTCGTCAACAGGAAAATTTGGAAATCCCTGCGAAAGATTTATTGCATTGTATCCAGATGCCATTTTGGACATTACTGTAAAAATGCTTGTAGTTACGTTAGGGAGTTTGCTCATGATATACATCTATTGGTATAGTTAAATAGTAACGAACTCTCACAAGTTTGTTGTTTTGTGTGCCTGGAAGCCATTTTGGACATTTTTTTAGAATGCGAATCGCTTCTTTTCCTGTTCCATAATCAGCATCTTTGGTAACTGTTATATCAGTTAGTGTGCCATCCTTTTCAACTACAAAATTTACATCAACTATTCCTTTTACTTTAAGTTCTTCGTCAGGATATTTGTAATTGTTTCTAATAAATTTATGAAGTTTTGCAATTCCTTTATCAAAATCAGGTTTTACATCTATTGAGTCAATATCATATACTTTAGTGTCCTCTTTTATTTTAACTGTATCTTTGTTAACAGTTGAATTAACTTCAGGAAGAAACTCTTCAGAGTTGTTTTCTTTAGTAATATTTTGTTCCGTTTTTTTGTTTTTTGAATCTTTAGTATCTGTTGAAGAATTACATTGTACAAAACAGATTGAAGTCAAAATTAGAATTAAAGCCTTTTTCATTATCTAGGTTCAATTAGATTTTATGAATAATAAAAATAGTTGGTCGTTTGTCAATATCGATTTTCAATTTTTTCCAATCCGAAACTTTCAAGGTTTTTATGAATTCCGTTGGCAGTGTAATATCTGTAGCAATACATAAATGTGTCGACGGATTTAAAATCTGTAAAAGATCTTCGATCAATTTATTGTTTCTATAAGGTGTTTCAATAAATAACTGTGATTGGTTTTTGTCCTGAGATAATCTCTCAAAATGACGTATTGCCGATTTTTTTTCGTCTTTGTCAATTGGTAGATATCCGTTGAAAGTAAAACTCTGGCCATTCATTCCAGAAGCCATCATCGCTAGTAAAATGGAAGAGGGGCCGACTAACGGAACAACCTGAATCCCTTTTTCATGTGCCAATTTTACAATTACGGCACCAGGATCAGCAACGCCCGGACATCCGGCTTCGCTCATTAATCCCATATTTTTACCTTCTAATAAAGGTTTTATAAAATCTAAATGTTCGCTTGGTTCTGTTCGTTTGTTTAAAGTAAAAAGAACAAGTTCAGATTGTTTTTTTTCTGGATAAACGGCTTTTATAGATTTTCTGGCTGTTTTATCGTTTTCAACAATATAATGGTCGATAACTTCTATCGTTCTTCTTACCGTTTGTGGTAAAACATCCATCGGATCGCTTTCGCCCATTGTAGTTGGAATAAGATATAATTTTCCGAGAAGTTTCATGTATATGTGTTTAAAATTAAAAAATTCAACTATCTCTTTTGCAGAAACAATTGAATTAAGAATGTTTTTTTAGAAGCTGGTCAGCAATTAAATCTGTTACTTCATCTAGCATTTGGTAAACGTTGTCAAAACCATTTGCGGAACCATAATAAGGATCTGGAACATCAACATTTTCGTCTGGGAATAATTCGTTAAGAATTAAACGAACTTTACTTTTATGTTCAGGAGTTTTAGCCAGATGAACTACATCACGAAAATTTGAATTATCCATTACATAGATATAATCAAATTCATCAAAATCGGATGATTTAATTTGTCTGCCTTTTTGTGCGCTTATGTTGATTCCGTTTTTGCGGGCAACATCTATGGAACGCTTATCGGGGCAGTGTCCTACATGCCATGATCCTGTTCCTGCAGAATCTACAATAAATTTGTCTGCGGGTAATTTTGATGCTAAAATTCCTTCTGCTAAAGGAGATCTGCAAATATTCCCCAAACAAACCATTAAAACTTTTACTGGCATGATTCGCGTTATAGCGTTAGTTTTTTGTTGATGTCTTCGACAAATTTTTTGAATTGTTTGTCTGTAGAAACTAAATTGTCAACAGTTTTACAAGCGTGTAATACAGTTGCGTGATCGCGGTCTCCAATTTGTGAACCAATATTTGCTAAAGAAGCTTTAGTGAATTTCTTTGCAAAAAACATGGCCAATTGTCTAGCCTGAACAACATGCCTCTTTCTTGTTTTAGATTGAAGCGTTTCGATATCCAGCTGGAAATAATCGGAAACAATTTTTTGGATATAATCGATAGAGATTTCTCTCTTTACGTTTTTAACAAATTTCTCAACTACACTTTTTGCTAATTCAATCGTAACTTCTTTTTTATTGAAAGAAGACTGAGCAATAAGAGAGATAATAGCACCTTCTAATTCTCTTACGTTAGATTTGATATTGCGGGCAACATATTCAAGAATGTCTTCCGGCATATCAACACCATCACGATACAAAATGTTTTTTAAGATCGAGATACGGGTTTCGTAATCAGGCTGATGAAGCTCAGCAGATAATCCCCATTTAAAACGAGATAATAAACGCTGTTCAATATCCTGCATATCAACAGGAGCTTTATCAGAAGTTAAGATTACTTGTTTTCCGTTTTGGTGCAGGTAATTGAAAATGTGGAAAAATACGTCCTGAGTTCCTGATTTACCAGATAAAAACTGAACATCATCAATAATCAAAACGTCGATTAATTGGTAAAAGTGAATGAAATCGTTGCGATTATTCTTTTTAACCGAATCAATATATTGTTGTGTGAAAATTTCGGCAGATATATATAAAACCGTTTTTTCAGGATATTTGTCTTTTACTTCAACCCCAATAGCGTGTGCTAAGTGTGTTTTTCCTAAACCAACTCCTCCAAAAATCAACAAAGGATTAAATGAAGTTCCTCCAGGTTTATTAGCAACAGCCATACCGGCAGAACGGGCTAAACGGTTAGAATCTCCTTCAAGGAAATTGTCAAAACTGTAATTAGGATTTAACTGAGATTCAATTTTTAAATTTCGGATTCCAGGAATTACAAAAGGATTTTTAAGCTCAGGATTTAAGTTTTTAAACGGAGCATCAACCTCTTGCGGTTTCATTGGAACTCTGTTGGAACTTGGGAGCTGTTCGGTAAATGGCTGTTTATTTCCATAAGTGTTCTCCATTTTAATTTTATAGAGTAACTTTGCATTTTTTCCAAGTTCTTTGGTAAGTGCAACTTTTAATAATTTTACGTAATGCTCTTCGAGCCATTCGTAGAAAAATTTACTTGGTACTTGAATATATAACGCGTTATCGGTTAGCTCAACTGATTTGATTGGTTCAAACCAAGTTTTGTATGCTTGATCTTGAATATTGTCCTTTATAAAAGACAAACAGTTTTCCCATACCGATTGAGCAGTTTTAGTCATAGATTCAAATAAATTTTTATATTATTAATAAAGATTCTCCTGTAAAAAAAGGAGCGATTTTATTCCTTATTTCGGGATAACAAATATGTGAACAAATTTCTGTAAAAAAAAATATTTTGGTATCTAATTTTATAAAAAAATGTTGTAAGAGGGCTTGAATAATTTAAATTTTTTTAATACATTAATAATGAAAAAACATCAAACGCAAGTGCGTGTTCGTTACTCCGAAACTGACCAAATGGGAGTTGTTTATCACGGAAATTATGTGCCTTATTTTGAGATTGGACGCGTGGAATGGCTTAGAAATAAAGGGATTTCGTATAAAAGCATGGAAGAAAGCGGTATTGGGCTTCCAATTGTTTCCATGCAGATCAACTATAAAAAATCTGCTCGTTACGATGAGCTTTTAACTATTCATACAACATTCAAAAGCCAGTCATCTGTTAAGATCGAATTTGACTGCGAAATTTATAACGAAGCAAATGAGTTATTAACAACGGCAGTGTTTATTTTAGTATTTATTTCGTTAAAAACGGGCCGCCCAACGGCACCTCCAGATTATATTTTAGAATTGTTTAAAACGATGGAATAATTGTTAAATCCAGATACGTTTTTATACTAAATTATATAATTTTAACATCAATTTCAAACATTAAATCAAAAATGTCGAATATCATTTCGGCATTTTTTTTTCGCGTTTTTGTGATGATTTTCCCAATTGGAAGACCGGAATTTTCATCTATTTCCATTTCCTGAGATGTTATTTCCAGTTTTTTTTCTTTTATAACACGCATTACTTTGTTCATGTTTTTATAATCAAAAGAAATTAAAAAATGAACATCAATCGTTTTTTCAACAATTTCACAAACTTCTAATGTCATTTGTGCGGTTGTTCGATATGCCGCAATTAATCCGCCGACTCCTAATTTTGTGCCTCCAAAAATACGAACCACAACTACAAGAACGTTCGTTACGCCAAAAGATTGTATCTGTCCGTAAATTGGTGCTCCAGCTGTATTGCTTGGCTCTCCATCATCATTTGCACGATAAGAAATTTTGGGAGCTGTCCCTAATTGATAAGCATAACAATAATGTACAGCATGCGGATGAAGTTTTCGTAAATCCTCTATAATAGGTTTTACTTCTTCTTCGTTTTCTATAGGAAAAGCATAACCAAAGAATTTACTTCCTTTTTCTTTAAAAAGTACTTCTTCAGATTTTCTGGCAATGGTTTGATACGTATCGTTATATTCCAAATCTATATTCTAAATTGTTTTGTTTTTTTGCCACGAATTCCACGAATTCCACGAATTTTTCACGCAGATTCTGCAGATTTTAGCAGATTTAGTTTGTATTATAATCTGTGTAGATCGGCTCAAATCTTTTTAAATCTGCGTGAAAAAAACCATTTAATCTGTGGCCAAATAATATTTTTATAATAATCCTTTAGTAAATAAATCTACAACATCTTCTTGTCCTACTTGTAAATTCCAAACATGCAAACCTAATGCTGCAGCGGCATCCGTGTTTTCTTTTTTGTCATCAACAAATAAAGTCTGTTCTGGAACTAAATTATGTTCATCAATTAAATGCTGATACGAATTAGCATTTGGTTTTCTTTTTCCAATTTCAAATGAAAAATGGACTTTTTCAAAACAATTGTAAAAATCAGTATAAAAAGGAACGCCGACTGTTTTTTCGAAAGTGGCAATATGAATAGAATCAGTATTGCTTAATAAAAACAAACGGTATTTTTTTGAAAGCTCTTTTACGAAATCTAATCTATAAGAAGGGAAATCTGCTAAAACCGCATTCCAGGCTTCCAGAATTTCTTCTATAGAAGCATTTGGAAGTTGTTCTTGAAATCCGCTCACAAAATCATCATATGAAATATCTCCAGTTTCAAATAATAAATTCAAGCGGTCAAGTTCAGCATTCCATTCTTTCAGACCTAATTTTTGCAAGCCAGAAATTGTTCCTTGTTTGTTTAAATTGATAAAAATATCTCCAAAGTCAAAAATTATCGTATCAATCATGATTTCTTACATATATTAATTCGTCGTTTTGAATATAAGTTTTAATGGCATTTTGTTTTTGAAGTTCCGGAGCTTTAGTTCCTTTTTTAAAAGTGTTTTTTCCAATAAATATTCGGGCTTCATCCCAAATGTTTTCATTTATAAAAGATTCTAAAGTCTGTCTGCCTCCTTCAATAATTATAGATTGAATTTGATGCTGGTATAAAACAGCTAAAATATTTTCAATACTATTTTTATCAAAATCAATTTTTTCAAAAATCGTATTTTCTGTCGAAATCATGTTTTCAGATTTCGTAAAAACAATAGTTTTTACACTTTCATCAAAAACAAAACTGTCTTTAGAAATTCGGTTGTTTTGATCTAAAATTACTCTGACCGGATTATTTCCTGACCAATCTCTGACGTTTAATTTCGGATTGTCGTCAACAACCGTCTGAGTTCCTGCTAAAATAGCCTGTTCTTCACTTCGCCATTTATGGACTAATTGACGTGAATATTGATTGGTAATCCAAACTGGTTTTCTTTCCTGATCGATTTCTTTTTCAGGAGCGAGAAATCCGTCCAGACTTTCAGCCCATTTTAAAATAATATACGGTCGTTTTTTCTGGTGGAATGTAAAAAAACGTTTGTTGAGTTCGTTACATTCATCTTCTAAAATTCCAACCACAACATTGGCACCGGCTTCAATTAGTTTTTTAATTCCTCTTCCTGCTACTTTTTCATTTGGATCGACCGTTCCTACAACCACATTTGGAATTTTGTTTGCAATAATCAAATCACAGCAAGGAGGTGTTTTTCCAAAATGGGAGCAAGGTTCTAAGCTGACATAAATTGTAGCTTTTTTTAATAACGATTTGTCTTTTACAGATCGAACTGCATTTACTTCGGCGTGCGGTTCACCGGCTTTTTTATGCCAGCCTTCGCCAATAATAGTATCTTCATAAACAATTACACTTCCCACCATCGGATTTGGATATGTTGTTCCAAAGCCATTTCTAGCAAGCTCTATGCATCGTTTTATATATTTTTCATGTTTATTCACTTTGCAAAAGTAACTTATTTTTAAATTTTGAGTCTAATCTTATAGCTATTGTTGTGAAACATTACAGATTGTTATGAAACTATCGAAAAAGTATT